>NZ_JBFANV010000025.1:0-126820 GCF_040674955.1 Nonomuraea sp. NPDC049695
ACGCTGGGGCGTCCACGAGCTCGAGCTGGCCGGTCCGGCGGGCGGCAACCCCTTCGCGGAGGTCCGCCTGTCGGCCCGGTACCGGTACCGCAACCGCATCGTGGAGGCCGAGGGCTTCTACGACGGCGACGGCGTCTACCGCGTCCGGTTCATGCCGGACGCGGTGGGTCCGTGGAGCTACACGACCGTAAGCAATGTGACCGAGCTGGACGGGCACGCGGGCGCCTTCGAGGTGTCGCCTGCCTCCGAGGGCAACCACGGCCCGGTGCGGGCCTCCGGCATCGACTTCGAGTACGCCGACGGCACGCCGTACCTGCCGTTCGGGACGACCTGCTACCACTGGACGCACGACATGGACGAGGAGCGCGAGCGCGAGACGCTGCGCACGCTCGCGGCCTCGCCGTTCAACAAGGTCCGCATGTGCGTGCTGCCGACCGGGCAGATGACGCCGCCGGAGGTGCCGTTCGCCGGCGACGACCCGGACGGCCTGGACAAGACCCGCTTCAACCCGGTGTTCTTCCGCCATCTGGAGGCCAGGATCCGGGACCTGCGGGACATCGGGGTCGAGGCCGACGTGATCCTCTTCCACCCGTACGACGGCGGCCTGCGCGGCGTGGAGGACATGGGCCGGGAGACCGACCACGCCTACCTGCGCCACGTCATCGCCCGGCTGGCGGCCTACCGCAACGTGTGGTGGTCGGCCGCCAACGAGTACGACTTCAACCAGGCCAAGACCGTGCACGACTGGGACGACATCCTGCGGACGATCCTGCGGCTGGACCCGTATGAGCACCTGCGCTCGATCCACAACGGGACCCGGATGTACGAGGTGGCGCCGCTGTACGACTTCACCAAGCCGTGGGTGACGCACCAGAGCGTCCAGCACTGGGACGCCACCCTGACCGACGCGTGGCTGCGGGAGTGCCCCAAGCCGGTGGTGATCGACGAGATCTCGTACGAGGGGAACGTGGGCAAGCGCTGGGGCAACATCACCGGCGCCGAGCTGGTGGACCGGTTCTGGGAGGGCATGGTGCGCGGCGGCTACGTCGGGCACGGCGAGGCGCTGACCGGTTTCCAGGAGCGGGCGTGGATCGGCAACGGCGGCGGGCTGCACGGCGAGAGCCCGCCCAGGATCGCCTTCCTGCGCGAGGTCATGGAGGCCCGCCGCGACGGCGTCGTCCTGCGCTACCTCGGGCGGCGCCAGTCCGCCGAGGTCACGGTCGAGCTGCCGGACGGGGAGCACGAGGTGGAGCTGATCGACACGTGGAACATGACGATCACCCCCGTGGACGGGGTGCATCGGGACCGGGTCCGCGTCGCGCTGCCGCGGCGGCCGTACCTGGCGCTGCGAATGACAAGGGTGTGATCATGACGTCGATGGCGACCACCGCGCTCGGCTGGCACCTCCACGGTGACAAGCGGCGCGCGCAGACGCTCGCCACGCTGGAGTCCTCGCCGTTCGACCGGGTGCGGATGGCGGCGTTCGCGACCAGGTGCACGCTCGACGAGCTCGAGGAGCGGCTTGCGGAGCTGGCGGCGATCGGCGTGGACGCGGAGCTGGTGCTGCTGCATCCCGGCGACGGCATCGCCGACCTGGGCGCGGCGGTCCGTTACCTGGAGGAGGTGGTCCCGCGGCTGGCTCCCCACGCGAACGTGTGGTGGTCGCTGGCCGCCGACCCCGGCGCCTTCCCGTTCCTGTCGGAGCACGACTGGGTGCGCCTGGCCGAGCTGGTGGCGGAGGAGGACCCCGGCCACCATCCGCTGTCGATCACCGTCGAGGCGGGGTCGCCGCTGCTGTGGCGGCGGGCCTTCACCCATGGGAGCGTGCGCGCGCCCAGCCCGCGGGACGCGTGGGTGCGGACGCGCGACCATCACAAGCCGGTGCTCATGGACATGTGCGGGTACGAGGGGGACGCGCACGATCCGTGGCTGAGCCTGACCCCGCAGGAGGTCGTGGCCCAGGCCTGGGACGGGGCGATGCGGCGGCGGTACGTGACGCACGGGGAGTCGTACCTGGACGACGACGGGCTGACCTGGTCGCAGGACGGCGGCACGCTGACCGGGGCGGCGGTGCCCCGGCTGGCGCTGCTGCGCCGGGTGCTCCGGGAGACGCCGCCGGAGGCACGCTACGTGGACCGCGACGCGCCGATGCTGGAGCTTCCCGGCGAGTTCTCCCTCGAGTTCTGCGGGGATCACCGGTTCCCGCAGCGGGAGTACGAGGTGCCCGCCGGGCGGTACGAGGTCGAGGTGATCGACACGTGGGAGATGACCGTCACCCCGCTGGGTGTGCGGGAGGGCGGGACGGTGACCGTCCCGCTGCCCGTCACGGTGGGGCAGGCCATCCGGCTGCGGCGGCTCCCGTGACGGGGGTACTCGCCGCCGTCGCGGAGCCGGGCGGGAAGGTCGTCGAGGTGGTGGCGGGCGCGGACGGTCCGGAGGTGTGGCTGCGTCACCGCGACGCGGGCGCCCCGCACCTCCGGGCGCCGCTCCACGGGATGCTCACGGCCTCCACCGGCCGCCCGTGGCGCATCGAGCCCGCCGAGCCCGGCTCCTTCGAGGTACGGGACGCCCAGGTGGTGGTGACGGCGCGGTGCGGGCCGCTGGGCGCGCGCCTCGTGCTGGCCTTCACCGCCGGCGGGCTGCTCGCCCTCACCACCACCTGGCGCAACGACTCCGCCCACGAGGTCACCGACGTGGCGGCCGGGCTGCTGCTGCCGCTCTCCACGCAGGACCCGTACGTCACCATGCCCGGCGTCCTCTACAACGACAATCCCTCCTCCGACCCGGACCGCCGGGTCCCCCACCTCGGGTACGTGTGCGAGGAGCACCGCCTGCCCGTTCCCGCCGTCAACGCCGCCTGGGACGACCGGTACATCAGCCTGTTCGCCCACCCGGAGCCCGCCCGCGCCGCCGACGGCACGGTGCGCTACGGATCGTTGGGCGTCATGCGGTCGCCGGGTCTCACGGTGGCGGCGATGACCGGGGTGATCGCGTTCGACGGCGCGCCGGACGTCTGCTACGTCAGCAAGGCCGAGGTGGCGGACCTGCCGATCGGCTACCGGGACCTCACGCCCGGCGAGACGATCGTCACCCGGCACACCGTCGACTGGGGCCCGGTCGAGCCACGCGGGCTCGGCTTCAGGAAGCTCGTGCACACGAAGCTCTACCAGGAGGACCGGGGCGCGCGTCCGCTGGAGCGCGAGGACATCGTCCGGCTCAAGACCGGCGCCATGGACGCGCGCTGGGCGGGCCACGGCTACCTCGCCTACGAGGGCACCCGCCACGGAAGGCCCCGCTCGTACCTGTACGGCTGGACCGGACAGTGCATGAAGCTGGCCCGCTGCGACGCCCTGCTGGGCCTCGACCGCGGCGAGCCCGAGCGGGTCGAGCGGGCCCGCCGCGCCGCTGACTTCTACGTCGAGGGCAGCACGACGCCGGTGCGCGGCCTGCGCTCCGGCCGCTACCTGCTCGACGACGGCAGGTGGGAGATGTTCCGCAAGGACGGCCCGGAGAATTGGCCCGAGTTCGTCTCCAGCCGCGCCCACGGCGAGACGATCGCCGACCTGGCCGAGCTGGCGCTCCAGTTCCGGGAGGCGGGGCTGGAGGTGCCGCCGGCGTGGGAGGAGGCGGTGGCGGACGCCGCCGCGCTCTTCTGGCACTCGAGGCTGCCCGAGGGCGTCGTCCCGCTCGGCTGGACACCGGCGGGCACGCCGGTCACGCGCCTGGTCTCCGCCGCTGGCGCCGCGTGCGTGCAGGCCATGCTGGGGGCGTACCGCCTCAGCGGCGAGCGGGTGTGGCTGCTGCGGGCCGAGGAGATGCTCGGCCACTACCACCGGCTGCACGCGGCCACGTTCGAGCGGCCGTTCGCGCACGCCACGCTGGACGCCTCCGGCGAGGACAAGGAGGCCGGGATGTACTACTTCCAGGCCGCCTTCGACCTGTACCGGCTGACCGGCCGTGAGAGGTACGCGGAGTGGGCGGAGGCGGCGGCCGACTGGCTGCTGACGTTCGTCTACGTATGGTCGCCGGAGTTCGACGCGGGCAGCACGTTCGAGCGGCGCGGCTTCAAGGCGTGCGGCTGGCCGGCGGTCAGCGTGCAGAACCACCACCTCGACGTGTTCTTCCCGACCTCCGAGCTGATGGAGTTCGGCCTGGCGACCGGCAGGCCCTGGTACGCGGCCAGGGCCGACACGATCCTGCACGCCATGGGCCAGGGCATCTGCCAGGAGCCCGGCGACTGGGGCTTCGAGACGCCCGGTGAGCAGGGCGAAGGGTTCTTCCAGACCAACTGGCAGCGCAAGGGCGAGGCGAACACGTGGAACCCGTCCTGGGTGATCGCCCTGCCCCTCTACCACGCGCTGCGCATGAGGAAGGCGACATGACGGAGGAAGAGGCCTGGCGGTACGCGGACGAGCTCCGGGACCGGGTGCGGCCACCGGAGTTCCCCGACCGCTGGTTCGACGTCACCGAGTTCGGCTCGGGAACGCAGGCGTTCCGCGCCGCCGTCCGGGCATGCCACGAAGCGGGCGGCGGCCACGTGCGGGTGCCCCCGGGGACGTACCCCACCGGCGCCGTCCACCTGCTCAGCAACGTGGACCTGCACGTCGAGGCGGGCGCGACGATCCTGTTCAGCACCGACCCCGCCGACTATCTCCCGGCCGTCTACACCCGCTTCTCGGCCATCGAGTGCTACAACTACTCCCCCTTCATCTACGCCTACGGCCAGGAGAACATCGCGATCACGGGCGCCGGGACGCTGGACGGCGGTGCGGGGCCCGAGCACTGGTGGCCGTGGGTGGGCACGCCGGAGTTCGGCTGGCGGCCGGGCACGCCGCACGAGGCCGAGGACTGGGCCGCGTTGCAGCGGATGGCCGCCGAGGGCGTGCCGGTCGAGGAGCGCGTGTTCGGGGCGGGCCACTACCTGCGGCCCAACCTGATCCAGCCGTACCTGTGCCGCAACGTGCTCGTCGAGGGCGTGCGGATCGTCCGCTCCCCCATGTGGGAGATCCACCCGGTCCGGTGCGAGAACGTCCTGGTCCGCAACGTGACGATCCACTCGCGCGGCCCCAACAACGACGGCTGCGACCCCGAGTCGTGCCGGTCGGTGGTGATCTCGGGCTGCGTGTTCGACGTCGGTGACGACTGCGTCGCCATCAAGGCGGGGCGCGGTCCGGACGGGCGGCGGGTGGGGGTGCCGTGCGAGGACGTGCTGATCGAGGACTGCGACATGCGCTACCGGTACGGGTCCGTCGCGATCGGCACCGACACGACCGGCGGCATCCGCAACGTGTTCGTCCGCCGCTGCCGCTGGGGCGGCGACGGGCTGTACTTCGGCCTCTACATCAAGACGAACTCGGTGCGCGGCGGCTTCGTGGAGAACGTCTACGTCAAGGACATCGAGATCGACGGGCTGACCAAGGAGGCCGTCTCGATCGACCTCTACCACGGCGACGGGCACAACGGCGACGAGGCGCCGCTCGTCCGCGACATCCACGTGAGCGGGCTGCGCAGCGACCGGACGCGCAGCGCGTACCTGCTGCGGGGCTATCCGGAGCAGCCGCTACGGCAGATCACCATCAGGGACAGCTCGTTCACCGGGGTGCAGCGGGCGGACGTGGCGTGCGACGTCGAGGGCCTCTCGGTCACGGGCGTCATGGTCGAGCCTCACGAGTAGGCCTCGGCCTGCGCGCTGTAGAGCGTGGCGTACCGGCCGGCGAGCGTCATCAGCTCCTCGTGGGAGCCCTGCTCCGTGACCCGGCCCTCCTCCAGGACGACGATGTGGTCGGCGCTGCGGACGGTGGAGAACCGGTGCGAGACCAGCAGCGTGATCCGGCCGCGCCCGGTGGCCGCGTGGCGCAGGAAGTGCTCGTACAGCTCGTGCTCGGCCTGCGGGTCGAGTGCGGCGGTGGGCTCGTCCAGCACCAGCAGCAGCGGGTGCGGCCGCATCAGCGCGCGGGCCAGTGCCAGCCGCTGCCACTGGCCGTGCGACAGCTCGGCGCCCGCGTAGAGCCGGCCGAGCTGGGTGTCGATCCCGTCGGGGAGCCGCTCGGCGATCGGCGTGGCGCCGGCCCTGTCCAGGGCCTGCGCCACCGCGGCGGGGTCCTCGACCGACGGCAGCCAGCCGACGCCGACCGCCTCCCGCAGCGGGAGCTGGAACTTCACGAAGTCCTGGAAGACGCCGGTCAACCGCAGCCGCCACGCCGGCAGGTCGAGCTCGGGAAGCGGGACGCGGTCGGCCGTGATGTGGCCTTCCGTGGGCGCGTACATGCCGCTGAGCAGCTTGACCAGGGTGGTCTTGCCCGCGCCGTTGCTGCCCACCAGGGCGACCGTGGAGCCGGCGCGCAGTGTCAGGTCCACGCCGGACAGCACCGGCTCCGCCGAGCCCGGGTAGGTGAAGCCGACGCCGTGGAGCTCGATGCCGTCCCGGAGCTCGTCCGGGGCGGGCCGGGTGCCGGTGGGCCGCTGGCGGCGCGCGTAGTCGAGCAGCCAGAGGTAGTGGCGGGTGGAGTGCCCGGCGTCGGCGATCTGGGAGAAGCCCTGCACGGTGCCGTACACCTGGAAGCGGAGCTGGGTGCCGAGGCTGATGACCATCATGAGGTCGCCGAGCGTGGCCTCGCCGCGGCCGACCATCCTGGTCATCAGCACCAGCGCGGCGACGAACCCGGCGGCGTAGCAGAGCCAGCCGGCCAGCTCCCAGCCGATCGCGCCGATGCGGGCCCTGAGCACGGCGTCGATCACACGGTGGCGGGCGGCATCGGCCGCGGCGTCCAGGACGGGACCGGCGCCCGAGACGTAGATCTCCTTGCCGGTCTCCGGCTCGATGCACATCCGGTGCAGGCGCTGCTCCAGGCGGGACTGCTCGGCGGTGGCGACGCGCGCGTCGGCCAGCCGCCGCCGGGCGCGCCCGGCGGCCCACAGCGGTGGGAGCGCCAGCACGGCCAGCGCGGACAGCGCCGGGTGCACCGAGGCGAGCAGCCACAGCGACAGCCCGGCGCTCACCACCGCCATGGCCGTGTCGGACAGCGCCCAGCAGGAGCCGGCCAGGGCGCGCGTGCTGCGGCGCAGCAGGCTCAGCCGGTCGAGGTAGTCGGTGCGTTCGAGGTGCTCGAGCGTGGGGATGGCGGCGGTGGCGTCGAGGATCTCGCCGCTGATCTCGATGTCGACCCGGTTGATCAGGTCGTCCTGGTAGTTGTAGCGCGTACGGTTGCCGGCGGCCAGGACGGTGTAGGCCAGGGTGCCGACCACGACGGCCACGACGAGCGCACCGACGGCGTGCTCGCCCGCGGCGTCCACGGCCCAGCGCTGGCCGAGGGCGGTGAGGGCGGTCGCGGCGGCCTGGGCGACGGACAGGACGGTGATCACCGCGAAGGCGGCCCTGTCGGTCCGCCAGGCGAGGGCGAACATGTGGCGGACCAGCCGGAGGTTCTCGGTCATCGGCTCGTCGCTCCCGTGTCGGTGAAACGGGCGGCCTGCAGGCGGAAGAGCCGGGCGTAGGCGCCCTCCTCCGCCAGCAGGGTCGCGTGGCTGCCCTGCTCGGACACCTGGCCGCCCTCCAGCAGCACGATCCGGTCGGCGTTGCGCACGGTGGAGAGCCGGTGCGAGATCAGCAGCACCGTGGCGCCCGGCACCGCCGCGACGACCTGCCGGTAGAAGCTCGCCTCGGCCTCGACGTCCAGGTGCGCCGTCGGCTCGTCCAGGATGAGCACGTCGCGGCCGTGCTCGACGGCGAAGATGGCCCTGGCGATGGCGACGCGCTGCCACTGGCCGCCGGACAGGTCGGTGCCGTCGGAGCGGTCGCGCGCGAGAGGGGTGTCGTAGCCGCCCGGCAGCGCCTCGATCTCTGCGCCGATGCCGGCGCGGCGGGCCGCGGCGCGGATCCCGTCGAGGTCGGAACGGTGTTCCGGCGCGGCCATCGCGATGTTGTCGGCGGCGGAGAGCGGGTAGCGGTTGAAGTCCTGGAACACCACGGCCACGCGGCGGCGCCACTCCGGCAGGTCGCCGAGGCCGAGGGTGCCGCCGTCCACCAGCACCCGCCCCGAGGTGGGCGGGAACAGGCCGGCGAGCAGTTTGATCAGCGTGGTCTTGCCGGCGCCGTTCTGCCCCACCAGGGCCAGCACCTCGCCGGGGTGGACGGCCAGGTTCACCCCGGCGACGACGTCGCGGTCCGTGCCGGGGTAGCGGAAGACCAGGTCCTCCAGGCGGATCTCGGCCGGCACGGACGTTCCGCGCGGCGCGCTCCCGGCCTCGGCGGGCGGCGCGTGGTGCGTGCTCAGGCGGTCGAGCGCGCGGACGGCGCCGAGTCCGAACTCGATGTCGAACGCCTCGTAGCCCATGGAGCTGATGGACAGGAGTCCGAACGCGGACACCAGCACGGTCACCAGGTCGGACGGGGAGAGCGTGCCGTGCACGGCGGCCAGGCCGGGGAAGAGCAGGGCGGCCCCGGCCGACACCGCCGCCAGCACGGCCGTCAGCCACTGCTGCCGCAGGATGTCGCGCCGGTACGCCCAGATGGTCCGTGCCCAGGCCAGCACCTCCCGGTTCCGGCGGCGTACCACCCACTCCTGCAGTCCGAACAGGCGGATCTCCTTGGCGGCCGGAGCGGTCGAGGCGACGTCCGACCAGTGCTCGCCCCGGCGGCGAAGGTCCTCACGGGCGTCCGCCACCGCCGCCAGGCCGATCCACCAGCGGCGGATGAGCGCACGCTGGGTCAGGGCCGTGGCCAGCAGGAAGACGGCCAGCAGCGGCGAGAAACCCACCGCCACCACGGTCGCGGAGCCCACTGCGGCCAGCATCCTGAACACCAGCCGGAGCTGGCCGACGGCGGCCGTGCCCGGGGAGCGGACCCGGCCGCCGCCCGGGTCGGAGGCGCGGGAGGCGTCGTCGGCGAACGCCGGATCCTCCAGATGCGCCATGTCGGCGGGCCCGAGCGCGAGCCGGCGGACCTTCCGCATCACGCGGGCGTCCACACGCCCGGCCACGAACTGCTCCAGCGCGCCGCCGAGCGCCTCGAGCACCTCGGTGACCGCCAGTAGGGCCGCCATCGTGACGAGCGGCCACACGATCGCGGTGGCGGGCTCCCGGCCGCTCGCGGAGCCGATGAGCGCGGCCACCAGCCATCCGGTGGACAGGGCGGTGGCGGCCGGCGCCAGCGCCCCTCCGGCGTGCACGAGCACCAGGCCGGCGACGGCTTTCCGATCTTGGAACGACAACTGTAACAGGCGGATGCGTTCGACCAGCAGCGTCCTCACGGAGCGGGGGCCTCCATGCGTGGGGGGGATCAGGCCCGGAGATCATATGTCAGCGATGCATGGGTGCCCAGACCGTCATCGGGCCCACTCCGCGGTTGGCCCACGCGTAGTAGGGCACGAACGTGAGATCGACCGGGCCCCCGTGCTCCGGTTCACGGGGGCCGGCGGCGGTGCGGTAGGGGAAGCCGCCGTCCTCCTCCCGGTGCACGTGGGCCCGGCCGCGCGCGATGACCGGCACCACATCGGCGGGCAGCCCGGCCACCGCCGTCCCGTCGCGCAGGTCCGCCCCGGCCACGCACAGGTCGTCCACGATGACGCCGGGGTGGTCGGCCTGCTCCAGGCAGTAGACGAGGGGGCCGCGCTCGACGGCGACCTGCCCGCGGGCCACGTCGAGCCGGGGCACGGCCGCGGTGAGGCGGGGCCGTACGCCGAGGTCCAGGGCGATCCGGTCGCCCGGCCGCCAGGTGCGCCGGAGGCGGTGGTAGGAGCCCGGCTCGGCGGGCCGGTCGTCCATGCCCGCCATGGACACTTCCGCCGCGTCGGCCCAGGCGGGGATGCGGGCCGAGAAGGTCCACGGCCGGTCGGGGGTCTCCCGTACGACGATCTCCACCCGGCCGCTCCACGGGTAGTCGGTCTCCACCTCCAGCACCACGTCGCCCGCCCGCACGGTGCCGGGGGCGTACAGGTGGAGCTGGACGCCGTCGCCGTCCCGGGTGGCCAGGTAGTGGTCGAGTGAGGAGAGCAGGCGCATCACATTGGGCGGGCAGCAGGCGGTGCCGTACCAGTCCTGGCGGCCGCGGGCGGGCGCGCGGAAGTCGTCGGGGTTCGCGCCCGCGCGCACGCGCAGCGCGTTGACGTAGAAGAAGCGGTCGCCGCCGAGGGAGAGGCCGGGCAGGACGGCGTTGTGGAGCGTGCGCTCGATGAGGTCCGCGAAGGCGGCCCTGCCGGTGGCCAGCAGCATGCGCCACGACCACTGGATGCTGCCGACGGCCGCGCAGGTCTCGCAGTACGCGGTCTCGGGGGCCAGGTCGTGGGGGCCGCCGAACTGCTCGCCGTACCAGACGGAGCCGAGGCCGCCGGTCAGGTACGTCTTGGTCGCCACCATGTCCCGCCACTGCCGTTCCAGGGCGTCCAGCAGTCCGAGGTCGGAGGTCTCGACGGCCACGTCGGCCGCCCCCGCGGCCAGGTACATGGCGCGCACCGCGTGTCCCTCGACGGTGGCCGCCTCGCGCACCGGCACCCGGTCCTGGCGGATGCCCGGCCCGTGGTGGCCCTTGAGCGGGAGGAGCGCGTGGCCGCGGGTGGCGACGAACCGGGCGGCGAGGTCCAGGTACGAGCGGGTGCCGGTCTCCCTGTGCAGCTCCACCAGGGCCGTCTCGACCTCGGGGTGGCCGTCGAGCGCGTTCTCGGGCAGCGTCGCGACCAGGTGGTCGGCGAACCGGGTGGCGACCTGAAGCAGCGTGCGGTCGCCGACCGCGCGGCTGCCCGCGACGGCGGCCTGCATGAGGTGGCCCGCGCAGTAGAGCTCGTGGCTGGAGGCCAGGTCGGAGTAGCGTTCGCGGCCGGTGAGCTGGGTGTGGGTGTGCAGGTAGCCGTCCGGGCACTGCGCGGCCGCGACGAGCTCGGCGGCCTCCTTGTACGACGCGGCCAGGTCGTCGTCCTCGGCCCTGCCGCGCTCCCAGGCCAGCGCCTCCAGCCACTTGTAGACATCGGAGTCCGCGAACACCTTGCCCCGGTGCCGCCCGGTCAGCCGGAGGTTGTCGAACGCGCCGGACTCGCGTACCCGCTCGCCGCCCAGCGGGATCGTCACCTCGCGGTTCACGCGCTGCCGCGCGCCCCAGAAGCCACCTCCGACACGCCCGCCCGCCACGGGCCGGAGGGTCACCGCGGCGTCGGGACGAGGCCGTACGACCGAAGACATCCGATCATCGCTCATATCGCCATCCTGCTTCAGCTTTCCATATCTAACAAGATACGAATATTTATGCTCATGGGTGGGCATGGGAGAGCCGAGTCTCTGTTGACGCGAAGGGATGCCCATGCCCGAGATCCCCGACACGGTGCTGCTCGAAGAACGGGCCGAGCTGGCGATGAACGCGGTGGCCGGACTGCCCGACCCGGACATGGACGGCATTCCGTACTTCAGCGCCGACCTGCTGGCCCGCCCCGCGACGCTGCGCCACGGCGACTGGGACTACGGCTCCAGCCACGGACGGCTCCTCGACGCCTGTCTCCTCGCCAGGCACATGACGGGCAAGGACACGTGGCGGGAGGTCGAGGAGGGGTTCAGGCGGCGGCTGATCGGCTTCTTCGGCGAGGACGGGCTGAGCTACCGGCTCGCGCGGCCCGAGGTGGGCTGGCCCGCGAACGCCAACCTCATCGACCAGCGCGCCGTGCTCCTGTCACTCACCACGTGGTACGTGTCCGACGGCGACCCCGAAGCGCGGAAGGTGGTGGACCGGCACGTGGCCGCGCTCAAGCGGATCGCGGTCAAGGAGCGGGACGTGTGGTTCTACCCCGCCTCCGAGTACACCCCGGACGGCTGGCCCTCCCCGAACGCCGTCGCACTCCACCTGGCCCCCGACCCGGCCTCGTTCAGCGGGCGGCTGATCATGCCGCTGCTCCGGTACCACCAGGCCACCGGCAACGAGGACGCGCTGGAGCTGTGCGGGTGGTTCGCGCGGCTGATCGTGCACAAGAGCGGGGTGTTCGGCGAGGACGGGAGCTTCAACCCCGCCCGCGCGTACCGCAGCGGCCACTTCCACACCCGACTCGGCACCCTGGAGGGGCTCGCCCGCTACGCCCGCCACGCCGGCGACCACGAGCTCACCGCGTACGTCCGCCGCGCCTACGACTGGGCGCTCGGCCAGGCCACCGCGTTCGGCTGGACGCCCGGCGACCTCGCGGACCAGCGGTACGAGCACGAGAGCTGCTCCCTGGTGGACCTGATCGGCGCCGGCACCACGCTGGCGGGGTCCGGGCACACCGCGTACTGGGGCGTCGTCGAACGGTTCCTGCGCAACCACCTCGTGGAGTCGCAGCTGCTCGACCTGAGCTGGGTCGAGTCCGCGCCCGACACCTCGGGCGACGAGCCCGGCTGGACGACCCACGTCCGGGTGGGCGAGCGGGTACGCGGCGCCTTCGCCGGGTACGGCGCCCCCAACGACTTCGTCTGCGACGTGGAGCTGGGCCGGGGGCACACGGCCGACGTGCAGGCGTGCTGCGTCGGCTCGGGCGTGCGCGGCCTGTTCTGGGGGTGGAACTCCATCGTCACCGCCGGCCCCCGCGCCGTCCGGGTCAACCTGCTGCTCACCCGGGCCACCCGGCAGGTCACCGTGCTCAGCCACCTTCCCCACGAGGGCCGGGTCGACCTGGACGTCCACGAGGACCTGCCCGAGCTGCGGGTGCGGGTGCCGGACTGGGCCGGGTACGCCAAGGTCCGCGTGACCCGCGACGGGGGCGGGCCAGGCGATGCGGGCGGCGGCGGCTTCGACGGGACGCAGGCAGGGGCGTGGGCGCCGGACGGCTACCTGTCGATCCCCGCGCCACGGCGTGGCGAGCGGATCACGGTCACCTTCCCTGTGCCGGAGACGACCTCCACCGAGGTGGCGGCGGGACGGGAGTACCGCGTGCGGTGGCGGGGCGACGACGTGATCGGCATCAGTCCCGAGGGGACCGCCCGGCCGATGTACAGCGGGCGCAAGGTCCATCCGACCGCGCCCCGGCGCGACTACACGCTGACCCGCCCGGCGAAGGAGTGGGCCTGGTGAGCCGGCCTCTTCCTGAGGCGCCCTCCGGCGACCCGTCAAAGCCGCACGACCTGCCGTCGGGCCGCTACGAGTGCACAGCGGCGTGGGAGCGATGAGCCGTCTGGTGACCACGTGGGCGGCGGCCTCCGAACGGGTGGGCGGCTCGTTGTGCGACGTGACCGTCCGCAACATCGTCCGGACCACCGTCGCCGGGACGGATTTACGTGTCCGGCTGACGAACGCCTTCGGGGACCGGCCGGTGACGTTCGGGCACGTGTACGTGGGCGTGCCGGGGCCGGGCGCGGCGCTGGAGCCCGGATCGAACCGGATGGTCACGTTCGGCGGATGTCCCGACGTGACGCTGGCACCAGGCGCGACGAGGCTCAGCGACCCGCTGCCGGGCCGGGTGCCGCCGCTGGCGCGTCTCGCCATAAGCGTCCATCTCCTGGGCAGATGTGCGACACCCACGGGCCGCAACCGCGCCACGACCCCCGCCTACCGATCACGGCCCGGCGACCACGCCGCCGACGAGACCGGAGCCGCGTATACGGAGGCGGCGGCGATGTGGCATTGGCTGGACGCGCTGATCGTCTCCGCGCCCGCCCAGGTGTCCGTCGTCGCGGTGCTCGGGGACTCGTTCACCGTGGGTGTCGGGGCCGAGGCCGGGCGCGGCTGGGCGGACCTCCTCGCCGAGTGCGGACGGTACGCGATCGCCAACGAGGGCGTGTCCGGCGGACGCGTCCTGACCCATGGCACCGGCCGCCCCGCCGAGGAGCGCCTGATCGCCGAGGTGCTGACCAAGCCGGGAGTCGACACTGTGATCCTGTTGGCCGGGATCAACGACCTCGGCGCGGGCGCACGCGCGAACGCGCTCATTGCCGCGTACCGCCGAATGATCGAGCAAGCGCACGCCACGGGGGTGCGCGTGATCGGCGGCACGCTGGCGCCGTTCGCCGGGGCCGAGTACTTCACCGACGCCGGCGAACGGGCCCGTAAGTCCGTGAACGCGTTCATCCGGCGGGGCGGCGCGTTCGACGGGCTGGCCGACTTCGACGCCGCCCTCCGCGACCCCGCCGAGCCCGGCCGGCTCCGCCTCGAATACGACTCCGGCGACCACCTGCACCCGAGCACCGCGGGCCACCACGCGATGGCCGCCGCGGTTCGCTCGGCGGTGACGGGGATCGGGAAACCGTGATCCTGGTCAGCCTCCCGATGGGCCCCTGCCGTAGAGGGCGGGGAGGTCGACGAGGAGGAGATCGGAGCGGCGGGCGGCGAACTGGAGCAGGTCGGGGTGGAAGCCGTGCAGGGAGTAGAGCGCGAGGGTGGTGTCGGCGGTGTGGTAGCCCTGATCGGCGAGGAGGCCGCGGATGTGTTCCAGCCGGTGGAGGTCGCCGGTGCCGCGGCGGGCGGCGGTAGCTTTGGCCTCGCCGATCAGGGCAATGCGGGCGCGGGGGGCCTGAGGGCGTTCGCCCAGGGCGAGGGCGATCACGTCAACCTCGTGTTTGGTGCGGGCCGCCGGGTCGGCGACCTCGGTGGTGCCGATCGGGCCGGGCAGGCCGGAGGGGAGAACAGCATGGGCGTGCTGGCGGGTCCAGGCGCGAGCGAGGTCTTCGAAGTGCGGGCCGAGGATCTTGGAGTTGAAGGTGGGAGCGGCGGCCTGCCATGCCTGTTCGGCGAAGCCCTGCTCGACTGCGGCCACTTGGGGGAGCGTGATGAGCTGGTTGAAGCGGATGACCGGGTCGGTGAGGGTGATGACAGGGTGGCGGGGACGGAGGATGTCCTGCTCACGCTGGACGTAGCCGGTGGACTCCAGGACGTCCAGAGGGTGGGTGACGGCGTTGCGCTGTCTGCCGAGTGCGGAGCCGACTTTGGAGGGAGTGGAGGCTCCCTGCGCGATGGCGGTGAGGATGTCGTAGTAGAGGGTGTGCTGGGTAATCCGGGGGTCCTCACGGAGGAGGCATTCGGTCTCGGTGCATGAGTAGACCGCGCGTCCCGGGTCGAGGAGAGTGTGAGTGAGCCAGCGGTCGAAGTCCTCGCCGGGCGAGGGGCGGGAGGCGATGGGCTGGTAGCCAGGAGCCCCGCCGAGCACGGCGTGCACGCGTAGCGCGGTGAAGGGGTCCTCGATATCCCAGAACCTGCGGCTGGTGCGGTAGTCGAAGGCACTCAGCCGCAGGTCGATCACGGCCCGGCCGCGCAGCGGTTTGGTGCCGGAGAGAAGCTCATGCATGACGCTCATGGCTGATCCGCACAGGATGAGCCGGGCGCCTATGCCCCGGCCGCCACGCTGGTGCTCATCGTAGAGTTGCTGGATGAGGCCGGGCACTTCGGGGGAGTGCTGCAGCAGGTACGGCAGTTCGTCGATGACCACCAGCGGGATGGCGGCCTGCCGGGCAGCGACGTCCAGCGCATTGGTGAGGACCTCGCGCCAGTCCGTCAGCCGCAGGGTCCCGGGCCGCAGACCGGCGTGGGCAGCGATGGCCTCGGTGAAGCGCCGGAGCGCGGTCGACTGCAACAGAATCTGTCTAAGTCTACTTCGACATTTTCTGCCCTGGTCGATGTGTCCATACAGCGTCGAATCAGCCGAAGACCGCTTGGACGGCCGGCTCGGGGCGGTGGATGCCCCGCGGTCGGTAGCCGAGGGCGTCCGAGACGCCGAGGTAGTCGGCCAGCAGCCAGACGATGGCCAGCCACATCTCCGTGCCCTGCAGCCCCGGCGTGCGAGTCGTGCCGCTCCCCCGGCTCAGGGCGAAGCTGAAGCCCGCGCCGTCGTGCCAGCCGCCCACCGCCCGTACGAGGTGCTGCCGCGCCCACGCCTCCCCCTCCTCGCGCCGGTGCCGGGTCTGCCTGCCCAGCGTCCACAGCGGGTGGATGACGTCGAGCACGTTGCAGGCGTTGCCGGTGTCCGGGCCGAAGTAGCGCGGGTCGGCGGCCTGGGCGAGCACGGTGTCGACGGCCCGCTCGGGGTACGGCAACGGCAGGCCGAACTGCGCGAACGTCCCCCGCGTCAGCCGGTAGTAGCCGTTGACCACCTGCAGCCAGCCCGCGTCGGGATCCGGCTCGCCCCACATCCCGTGGGCCTGGCTGCAGCGGGTCAGCAGCCACCCGTACAGGGTCTCGAGCTCGCCCCGTACGCCGAAGTCGGCGAGGTTGCGGTGCAGGCCCGTTCCGAACGTGTCCACCCACGAGCCCGCCGTCCAGGCGTTGCGGCTCCAGTCGAGGGAGTCGAGGGTGGCGATCAGGTCCTGCGAGCCGAGGTTCGCGACGGCGTGGACCGGGTGGTGGAAGCGGGTGCCGAGCAGGTCGAGGGCGTAGCCGACGCAGAGCACGTGGTAGGCGGCGGCTCCGTCAAGCTCCAGCGAGCCCTTCGATGAGTCGCTGGCGCCGATCTCCGGGATCAGGCCTGTGGCCGGGTCCTGGCGGTCGCGCAGGAACGCGACGATCTCCTCCCGTGCCGGAGTCGGAGGCGGCCCGTCGAGGAGCAGGTCGGCGATCTCGACCGCGTCGCACCAGGCGCGGACGGTCGGCGGGGCGTCCGGGCGGTCCACGTACCGCTCCCCCGTCCAGCAGCGACCGAGCACCGCCTCCGCCTGGTCCCTGGCGCGGGTGGCGAAGTCGGCGAGCAGCCGTTCCAGGTCCTGACCGGCGCTCGGCGCGGAGCGCGGGGTGCGGCGGTCGCGGATGCGGCGGGCCGGGTTGCCCGCGACCATGGCCCAGGCGGGCACGTCCTTGGTGACGACCGCGCCCGCGCCGACGATGGCGTGGTCGCCGATCGTCACCCCGTCGAGCACGACCACGTTCGAGCCGATCCACACGTCGTCGCCGATCCGGATGCCCTTCGACGTGGTCGCCTGGCGGAAGACCGGTCGGTCCGGCGCGGTCCCGTGGTTGAAGCCGAGCAGGGACGTGTGCGCGCCCACCCGCACCGCGTTCCCCAGCACGACGTCACCCCGCACCACGGCGTACGGGTTGATCGTGCAGTCGTCGCCCATGACGATGTCGTGGGTGACGTACGCGTGGGCGGCGATGTAGCAGTGGTCGCCCATGCGCAGGCTGTCGGCGTACACGGCCGCCAGCGGTGAGACGAACACCTTGCCCGCCACATCGACGGCGGTCCTGGCCCGCAGCGCCTCCAAGTGGCGCTCCTGGGCGAGACGGTCCTCGTCGGTCGCGTGGTCCCAGAACAGCCACGGGCAGAAGTCGAACTTCGTCGGTTCCGTCATGCGATCAGAATCCTCTCAGCGCGGTCAACGTCATCGACCAGGAGTAGCGCCGGACCGGCAGCCGGTACCGCTCGGGCAGGGCGGGACCGCAGGAGGCGCTGCCGATGCCCTGCTGGCCGTGGTCCAGGTTCAGCCAGACGCGACCGGAGTCGCGCAGGTCGTAAGGGCGGCGGGCGGCCTGCAGCGCCTCGCTCGTCCACCGGCGCGCGGTGAAGTCCAGGTACGGCTCGCCGTCCACGCGCAGCGTCGGCAGCCCCGCACCCGACAGCTCCAGCCGGCGGGTCTCGACGTGGTTGCCGTTCTCCTGCGGCACGACGTACGGGGTCTGGAGCGCGTCGATCGGCAGCGCGAACCGGCCGACCCGCGCGGCCGCCCGGCTGTCGGCGTACGACTCGCCCGGCCCCCGGCCGAACCACTCGACGTCGGTGTAGCCGCCGGGCAGCGCGAACCTGGCGCCCATGCGCGGCGGGCTCACGTCGAGGTGGCCGTACGCGGTGTCGTCCCAGTCGCCGACGGGCTCGGCCTCGATCCGCAGGTGCAGTGCGCCGTCCTGCCATCGCCAGGTGTACGTGGTGAGGAAGCCGAGTGTCCGGGTGGCCGGGCCGCTGCGGCCGTGGACGACGAGCGTGCGATCGTCTGGCCGTTCGATGTCGCCGGTGCGGTGGAGGAAGCGGTCGAGCCCCACGGCCGCCCAGTCGGCGGCCAGCGCGTTCCTCGGACCCTGGCCGCGGTCGTTCTCCGTCGGGGCGCGCCACACGTCGAGCACCGGTCCGTCCAGCGCGAGGTCGTGGAGCCGGGTCAGTCGCCCGCTTCTCGGCTCGAACACCGCCCCGCCCAGCCGCAGCTCCCCGTCGGACGCCTCGCTCACCGCGGGAAGCGGGCGGCGGCGGCGAGTGCCGGTGCCGAGGCAGGCCTGGCCGAAGGCGACCACGTGTCCGGCCGGCGCCCAGCGCGTGGCGGTCGCGAGCACCGCCTCGACCGTGATCCACGTCTCGCCCTCCGCCGCGACCGCCACCTCGGGCATCGGCACCCGCACCCTCTCACGCGGCCCGCACGACGGCACGGGCAGCGGCCCGCCCTGCCCCACCGGGGAGCCGTCCACCTCCACCCACCAGCGGAAGTCCAGGTGGCCGAGGTCGGTCAGGTCATGCTTGTTGGCGATGACCACCTCACCGGCCGCCGCGTCCACCGTGATCCCGACCGGTTCGATCGCCTTGCGCAGCTCCGCCAGGCCGGGCGACGGCGTGCGATCGGGGAACAGCAGCCCGTCCAGGCAGTACCGCCCCCCGTTCGGCTCGTAGTCGATGTCGCCGCCGTGCCGGTAGTACGGGCGGCCGAGCGGGTCGTGCCCGGTCAGCCCGTGGTCGATCCACTCCCACACGAACGCCCCGCAGAACCGCTCGTGCGCCTCCAGAATCGCCTGGTAGTCGCTCAGCGAGCCGGGCCCGTTCCCCATGGCGTGGGCGTACTCGCACAGCAGGAACGGCAGCCCGCGACGGCGTACGTCGTCGGGCGACCCCGTTGTCACCCCCTCGGGCGTGTCCTCCTTCCGCTCCCCGATGCGCTCCAGGTCGTCCAGCGACGGGTACATCAGGCTGTAGAAGTCGGAGTGGCGGTAGCTCGGGTCGCGCTCGTAGTGCAGCGGCCTGCTGGGGTCGTGCGCCCTGATCCACCGCTCGATCTCCTCGAACGCCGGCCCGCTCCCGCTCTCGTTGCCCAGGGACCAGATCACCACGCTGGGATGGTTCCTGTCGCGCCGCACCATGCGCCGGGCGCGGTCGAGGAGCGCGTCGCGCCACATCGGCTCGGCCGGCGGGTTGCCCTCCCAGCCCGCGTAGATGAACCCGTGGGTCTCGATGTCGCACTCGTCCACCACCCACAGGCCGTACTCGTCGCAGAGCCGCAGGAACTCCGGGTGCGGCGGGTAGTGGGCGGTGCGTACGGCGTTGACGTTGTGCTGCTTCATCAGCTCGATGTCGCGGATCATGGTGTCGCGGTCGAGGGCGCGCCCGCGCTCGGGGTGGTGCTCGTGCCGGTTGACGCCGCGGAACAGCACCGGCGCCCCGTTGACGAGCAGCCGCCCGCCGGCGATCTCGACGGTCCTGAAGCCGATCGGCAGGTCGATCGTCTCGCCGGCGGCCTTCAGGGTGCCGCGGTAGAGGCGCGGGTGCTCGGCGCTCCACGGCTCGACGTCCGGGACGGTGACCTCCTCTCCCGTGGCGAGGGCCAGCCCCAGTTCGGGGAGCTCGACCAGGCCGGGGGCGTCGGCGGTGACGCGGAGAGTGCCGGAGCGGCCGGAGGCGTCGTAGGAGGCGTGGACGGTGAAGTCGTCGATGCCGCCCGAGGGGCGGGCGAGCAGTTCCACGTCGCGGAAGATGCCCGGCAGCCACCACATGTCCTGGTCCTCGAGGTAGCTGCCGGACGACCAGCGCTGCACGCGTACGGCGAGCAGGTTGCCGCGCGGCCGGACCAGCCCGCTGACGTCGAACTCGAACGGCAGCCTGCTCCCCTTCGAGTGACCGAGCAACGAGCCGTTCAGCCACACGGTGCCGCAGGAGTCGACCCCCTGGAAGCGCAGCACGGTCCGGCCCCGGGGCCAGTCGGCGGGCAGGTCGAAGCCGAGGCGGTAGTCGCCCGTGGGATTGTGCTCGGGGAGCCGCGGCGGATCGATGGGGAACGGGTAGGCGGTGTTGGTGTAGAGCGGGCGGTCGTACCCCTCCAGCACCCAGTGCGACGGCACCCGGATCGTGTCCCAGCCGGTGTCGTCGAGTGCCGGGTCGGGCAGCGACGGGCCGGTGCCGTCGGCCGTGTCCGAGAGGCGGAAGCGCCACCGGCCGTTGAGCGACAGGCGCGGCGCGTCGGAGAGGAAGTCCGCACGCGCCGCACGCCGCCCGGAGCCCGGCGCCGGGTCCTCGTGGAAATCGACCATACCGAACGTGCCTCCGAGACAAAACGTTTTAACGGTATACGCCGGAATCAGCGCTGACCACCCCACGGAGCCCACAAGGCTGCGGAGTCGCTGATGCATTGACAACAGAGGATGAATAAATATACCATAGGTAAATCGTTTCAATAAGGTAGGTGCGCCCATTGAGCGAATTTCTGCCGGACTGGGAGTCTTTACGCCGTCACCGCATCCCCGACTGGTTCGGAGCGGCCAAGTTCGGCATCTGGTCGCACTGGGGGCCGCAGTCCGTGGCGAGCTCCGGCGACTGGTACGCCCGCCACCTCTACGGCATGCAGCCCTGCTCCGAGCCCTGGGAACGGCGAAGGGCCGACCGCCAGCACGCCCACCACCGCGAACACTTCGGTCCGGGAGAAGGCGCGAAGGACCTCTTCCGTCGCTGGCACGCCGAGCGCTTCGACCCCGAAGAGCTGATCGACCTGTACGTCTCCAGCGGCGCCCGCTACTTCGTCGCCCTGGCCACCCACTGCGACAACTTCGACCTCTGGGACTCCAAGCAGCACGCCTGGAACGCCACCCGCGTCGGCCCCCGGCGCGACATCGTCGGCGCGTGGGAGCGGGCGGCCCGCGCGGCGGGACTGCCGTTCGGACTGAGCTTCCACCACAACTGGACCTGGCGCTGGCTCGACGTCGCGCACGGCACCGACCCCGCCACCGGCGAGCCGCACGACGGCGCGCTGAGCAAGCGGGACGGCCAGGGCACCTGGTGGGAGGGAATGGACCCGGCCGAGCTCTACCCGGCAAGGCACGCCCCGGGAGCCAAGCCCCCGCCACCCGTGGCGGACCGGTTCTACGCCCGCGTCCGCGAGGCGCTCGACCGCTACCGCCCCGACCTGGTCTACCTCGACGACGGCCGCCTGCCGTTCGACGCGGGCAGTGTGGTCGAGTCGGAGCCGGTCAGCACGCGAGGCCTCGAGCTGCTGGCCCACTACTACAGCACCTGCCCGACCGGCGGGCTCGTGACCGTCAAGGACGTCCCCGACGCCGACCGCACGGCCGTCGTCCTCGACTGCGAACGCCGCCAGCTCGACGACGCCCAGCCCCATCCCTGGCAGTTCGACACCAGCGACGGCGAGTGGTTCGACTGCTCCGACGACGACCCGATGTTCCACCCCCGCAAGACCGCGCAGCAGGTCCTCCACACGCTGATCGACGTGGTCAGCAAGAACGGCTGCCTGCTGCTCAACGTCCCCCAGCGCGCCGACGGCACCGTGGACGCCCGGGCGCGCGCCCTGCTGGGCGAGGTGGGCGACTGGCTGAGGGTGTGCGGCGAAGGGGTGTACGGCACGACGCCCTGGCTGCGCCCCGCCGAGGGCGTGACGGGTATGGGCGAGACCAGGGGCTACGAGGGCTACAACGAGGCCGACCGCGCCTACCGGCCGGGCGACATCCGCTTCACCAGGCGCGGCGACACGGTGTACGCCACCCTGCTCGCCTGGCCGGAGAGCCGGACCGCCGCGATCACCAGCCTGGGCACCGGCGAGGGCCTGCTGAAAGGCCGCCCGGCCACGGTCGAGCTCCTCGGCCACGGCCCGCTCACCTGGCGGCTGGCCGAGGAGGCGCTCTACGCCGACCTGCCCCCGGAACCGCCCACGAAGGCCGCGTACATGATCAAGATCACCTGACTTGGAGCCCACGCCATGGTGACGAACCTGCGAACGTGCGACCTGACCGACCCCCTCGGCATCGAGATCACCCGGCCGGCGCTCAGCTGGCAGCTGACCGGCACCACGGCGCAGACCGCTTACCACGTACAGGTCGAGCCGGGCTTGTGGGACAGCGGCGAGGTCAGCGGTTCGGAGCAGCGGGTGGTGTACGGCGGGCGGCCGCTGACCAGCCGCACGGCCGCGCGCTGGCGCGTGCGGATCCGCGACGCGAACGGCGAATGGTCCGATTGGAGCCCGGCCGCCCGCTTCGAGCTGGGGCTGCTGAGCCCGGACGACTGGACGGCCTCGTGGATCACCCACCCCGACTGGTACGACGAGGGCAACCCCCGCGCGGGAGAGGGCAGGCCGCTCCCCCTGCTCCAGGGCGGGTTCACCTTGGGAAAGCCGGTGGCCCGCGCCCGCCTCCACGTCGCCGGGCTCGGCGTCTACGTCGCGTCGGTCAACGGCGCGCCGGTGACCGACGCCGTGCTGGAGCCGCCGTACACCGACTTCACCAGGCGGGTCGTGTACGCCACGCACGACGTGACGGAGCTGCTGCGGGAGGGCGCGAACACGGTCGGCGTCGAGCTCGGCCCCGGGATCGCGCACGTGTTCCCGCACCAGGACCGGTACATGAAGTTCTTCGGCTCCATGCGCGCCCCGATGGCGATCGCCCAGCTCGAGGTGGACTACGCCGACGGCGCGCACGACCGGTTCGGCACGGACGCCGGCTGGCGGGCGGCCGAGGGCCCGACCGTGCGCTCGCACTGGTACGGCGGCGAGGACCACGATGCCCGCCGCACCGCCACGGAGTGGCGCACCGTGACCGTGGTACCCGCCGCGAAAGACGTTCTGCGCTCGCGGGCCTGCCCGCCGATCAGGGTCACCGAGCGGCTGCCCGCGACCGCCAAGCTCGTCGCCACCGACGGCACGCCGGTCTTCGACGTCGGCACGGTGGTCGCGGGCTGGGCCGAGCTGAGCCTGGACCTCCCCGCCGGGCACTACCTGCGGCTCGTCCCCGGCGACCAGCTCGACGCGTACGGCCGCGTGGTGCAGTCGAAGCCCACGACCGGCGCGCCGATCTTCAACACGTACGTGACGAAGGACGGGCCGCAGACCTGGCACCCGCGTTTCCGCTACGACGGCTTCCGCTACGTCGAGGTCCAGGGCCTGCCCGCACACGTCGGCGAGGAGGCCGTGACGGCGCTCGTGCTGCGCGCCGACAACACCCCCACAGGAGGCTTCGAGACCTCGAACCCCCTCGTCAACGACATCCACAAGATCATCGACAGGGCGGTGCGGGGCAACATGTACAGCGTGCTCACCGACTGCCCGCACCGGGAGAAGCTGGGCTGGCTGGAGCAGACCCACCTGCTCTTCGACGTCGTGGCCCACAACTACGACGTCGCCGCCTACTACCGCGAGCTGCTGGTCACCATCGCGGAGGCGCAGACCGGCGAGGGGCTGGTGCCCGACATCGCGCCGGAGTTCCTGGTGTTCGACCCGCCGTTCAGGGACGATCCCAACTGGGGCGGCGCGATCGTCCGCATCCCCTGGCAGCTCTACCGCTGGTACGGCGACCCGTCGGCGATGGAGACGCACTACGACGCGATGCGCCGCTACGTCGACTACCTCACGGGCAAGGCGAAGGACGGCGTCCTGGACCACGGCCTGGGCGACTGGATCGGCATCGACTCCTCGACCCCGGTGCCGCTGGTCTCGACCTGGGGCTACTGGCGGGCGGCGCGCACGATGGCGCGTGTGGCCGGCGTGCTGGGGCGCGACGACGACGCCAAGCGCTACCGCGCCCTGACCGAGCAGATCACCGCCGCCTTCGCCGGCACCCTGCCCGGCAGCCCGAGCCAGGCGTCGGAGCTCCTCGCGCTCGACATGGGCGTCCTCACCGACGAGCGCGTGCTCGACCGGATCTCCGAGGAGGTGGCGGGCGGCGGCATCACGGTCGGGGAGATCGCGCTGCCCGCGCTGTTCCGGGTGCTCGGCCGCGCGGGACGGCACGACGCGCTGTGGAAGTTCGCCACCTCGACGGACCACCCCAGCTACGGCTACCAGGTGCGGCACGGCGCCACCGCGCTCACGGAGGCGTGGGACGGGCCGACGCGAGGGCTGTCGCAGAACCACTACATGCTGGGCGCGATCGACGCCTGGTTCTACCGCGGCCTCGGCGGCATCGGCCAGGCGCCCGGGTCGAACGGCTTCCGCAGGCTGCTGATCGAGCCCGCCGCGCCCGGTGACCTGGAGTCGGTGCGGGCGCGCACCGGGACGCCGTACGGGACGGTCGAGGTCTCGTGGACTCGTGGTGACGGGGAGTTCGCGCTCGACGTGGAGGTCCCGGCGGGCTCGTCGGCCGAGGTGCGCCTGCCGGACCTGGGCCTCGCGCGGCACGCCGTGCCGGACGGAACGGTTCCGCTGGGGGGACGTGCCTATGAGGTGCCCGCCGGGCGGTGGACGTTCGGGATGGGCCGATGATCGACGCCGCGCGCGTCAGGACGCCGCACAAGGCCGGGCGGCTGCTGGTCGGGCCGTCGCGGGAGCCGGGCAGGTTCGACAGCCTCTTCGTGGACTGTCCCTTCGTCTGCTCCGACGGCGGCGAGTATCTCATGACGTACGTCGGCTTCGACGGGACCGGCTACCAGAGCGCGCTGAGCCGCTCGGCCGACCTGGTGTCGTGGACCCCGGGCGAGGTGATCCTGCCGCGCGACCCCGGCCACCCGTACCGGAGTTACAACGCGGCGCTCACCTCGATCGTCCGCGACAACCGGCTCGGCTCCCCCGGCCAGGTGACCTGGCTGGACGGACGGGCGGTCGGCACGTACCACGCCTATCCCGAGCCCGGCATGGAGAGGGGCGCGGCGGTCATCGGGTTCTGCGTCAGCGACGACCTGCGTACCTGGGAGGACACCGGGTCGGTGCTGCGCCCGCAGGACGGCGGCGCGTGGGAGCGCGGCGGACTCTACAAGTCGTGGCTGCTCCGCCACGACGGCCTCTACTACTGCTTCTACAACGCCAAGAACCGCACCTACGACGGCTGGCGCGAGCAGATCGGCTACGCGGTCTCGCCCGATCTCGAGCGCTGGGAGCGCCCGTACCCCGGACCGGTCGTGCCGCACGGCGGCGAGGGCGACTTCGACGAGCGGTTCGCCTCCGACCCGTGCGTGCTGCGGGACGGCGACTGGTGGGTGATGTTCTACTTCGGGCTCTCCTTCGACGGGCACGCCCGCGAGAGCTACGCGGTCTCCCGCGACCTGCGGACCTGGCACAAGAGCGGCGAGATCCTCATCGACGTGGGTCCGCCCGGCTCGGCCGACGACACCTACGCGCACAAGCCCGCGCTCGTCTCCCGCGACGGCCGCCTCCACCACTTCTACACGGCGGTACGCCGCGTCGAGCCGTACCAGGTCGGCGAGCACACCCTGGTCGAGCGGCGCGGCATCTCCATGGCCCACGGATAGGAGAACACGATGGATCGCAGGAGGTTCCTGGCCGCGGCCGCCGGGGCCGCGCTGGCGCCCCAACTGGCCGGCCGGGCGGAGGCGGCCACCAGCCATGAGGCCGACGCGTGGGCCAAGGTGCCGCAGATCAGGCGGCGCATCCGGCCGCCCCGCTTCCCCCGCCGCACCTTCGCCGTCACCGACCACGGGGCGGTCGGCGACGGCGCCTCGATGTGCACCGACGCGTTCAAGCAGGCGATCGCGGCCTGCGCCGCGGCGGGCGGCGGGCGGGTGCTCGTGCCCGCGGGGACGTACCTCACCGGTGCGATCCACCTGGCCGACAACATCGAGCTGCACCTGGAGGCGGGCGCGACGATCAGGTTCAGCCGGGACCCGGCCGACTACCTGCCGGTCGTGTACACCCGCTACGAGGGTGTCGAGCTGATGAACTACTCCCCGTTCGTCTACGCCTACGACCGGACGAACGTCGCCATCACCGGCAGCGGCACGATCGACGGCCAGGCCGACGCCACGCACTGGTGGGACTGGTCAGGCGACCCGCCGCCGGCCGAGAAGCCCGACAAGACCCTGCTCGCGACCATGGCCGAGCAGGGCGTGCCGGTGGCGGAGCGGGTGTTCGGCGAGGGCCACTATCTGCGCCCGAACCTCATCCAGCTCTACCGGTGCCGCAACGTCCTCATCGAGGGCGTGACGGTCAAGGACTCCCCCATGTGGAACATCCACCCGGTCCTGTGCACCAACGTGACCATCCGCGAGGTCACCGTGGACAGCCCGAACGGCCCCAACAACGACGGCTGCGACCCCGAGTCGTGCGTGGACGTGCTCATCGAGCGGTGCGAGTTCAACACCGGGGACGACTGTGTGGCGATCAAGGCGGGCAAGAACGCCGACGGCCGCCGGGTGAACGCCCCCACCATGAACGTCCTCGTCGACTCCTGCGTGATGCGCGACGGCAACGGCGGCGTGACCGTCGGCAGCGAGACCACCGGCGGCGTGCGCTGGGTCTTCGCCTGGAACTGCACGATGAGCAGCCCCAACCTGGAGCGCGCGATCCGCGTCAAGACCAACCCCGATCGCGGCGGCTACGTCAGGGACGTCTACTTCAGGGACATCACGGTGACGCAGGCGGCCGACGCGGTGATCGAGGTGGCCCTGAACTACGAGAACAAGGACACCGGCCCCTACTACCCCTACGTGGGCGGCATCGACGTCCGCCGCCTGCGGGCCGGGACCGCACCCCGGGCGTTCTCCCTGATCGGCAACCCGGCCAACCCCATCAGGGGCGTACGGGTGACGGACAGCGTCTTCGAGCAGATGGCCGAGGACGACGTCATACGCGACGTGACGGACCTGGTCCTGCGGAACGTGTGGATCAACGGCCGCCGCGCGACCGCCTCCTGACCTGACCGGGGCGGCTCAGGGGAAAGTCAGGGGCGATCACCGATGAGTGCCTCCCTCTCGAGACGGCATCGTGGTCACCATGAACCGCCTCACCCAGATCTCCTTCACCGCCGCGCCCGCCGCGCTGCTCGGCGGCTGGCTCCTCATGCGCCCCACGGGCTCCGACATCGCGGGCGGCCTCTGGTGGACGGCCGCGCACGTGGCGTGCCTGGCCGGGTTCCTCATGTTCGGCGTCATGACGCTGGGGCTGCGCGGCATGGCCGGTCCGGTGGCGGGCGGGCGCCGGGTGGCGCTGGAGGCGGCGACGGGCGTCGCGCTGCTGGGCCTGGCCGCCGCCGTCGTGCGGCTGGTGACGGTCCTGTACGCGGGGTTCGGCGGCGAGCCGGGGGCCGGGTTCGAGGCGATCGTGTACGGGATCGAGGCGCAGGTGTTCTTCGGCGCCCTGGTCGCGCTGGCAGTGATCCTGGCCGCGCTGGGGCGGGTCACGGTCGTGAGCGCGGGCGTGACGACCCTCGGCATGGTGGTGCTGGCCGTCGGGATGTACCAGACGGGCAGGGAGTCGGCCCTGGCCGCCGTGGGCATGGCGTTCATCTGGCTGGGCACGCTGCTGCTGGGCCGGGGGACGTCCGGGCAGGTCCCGCGGGTGGGGCCGGGCATCGGCTCCCCCGAGGTCAGCGCCGGCCGCTGACAGCGCGGTCGGCGCGGGCCTGAGGTGGGTACGTTGACCACGACCTCTCCGGACCCTGAAACGCAAAGGAAGTGGTTCCCCGTGCTCTACCTCTTCGGTTTCGAGCGCATCGGCGTGGCTGTGAGCGACATCTACTTCGTCGACCCCAACCCGACCGCGGGCCAGGAGGGCGCCGAGCGGGGCGTGCGCCTGGAGCTGCGTAGGCTCGAGCCGGGCGAGCTGCAGGGATCGATCTACTCGGCGCGGCCCATCACCGTCGACCGGCCCCTCTGGCGGGTGGACCTGCTGGAGTCGGTCACCGGCACCCCGGGGAGCTTCGACCGCACCCACCATCACCCCGCGCTGCGGGGGTGGGAGCCGGGCCGGCGGGTGTTCGACGAGCAGCTCTCCGGCGAGCCGCTGAAGTGGCTGGCGGAGCGGCTGGCCGACCTCGAAGGCGTGCTCGACCAGGCCGGGGTGGGCCGCGACGAGATCAGCCCGGCCGACGTGGCGGGCCTGCGCGAGCGCGCCCCTGAGATCGTCGACACCGTCAGCCGCCTGCTCGACGGCGTCCGCTCCGGCGCCCTCGCCACCCCGCCGAGCGACGCGCCGGGCAGCGACAGCGTCCGGGCCAGCTGGCTCTAGCCCCGCCCCGCACCGGCCTTTCAGCCACCCATCCCGTACGAGCCGACCAGCGTCGCCTCCACCCGTACCGGACCGCCGGCCAGCCGTTCGCCGAGCTCGCGCTGGAACTCGGCGAACGCGCCCGACTTCGCCAGCGGCGAATCGTCGCCCTCGGTGATCGCGACGTGGACGAAGCTCACCCCGTCGGCCAGCCGGAACGACATGTAGCGCAGCCCGCCGGGGTCCTCGGCGTTCAGCTCGGCGAAGACCTGCTCGATCAGCCGCTGGTTGGCCTCGGCCGCCTCGGGCCGCGTCTCGTACCTGATCATCACCATCGTGCTCATCGGTCCTCCTGGCCCAGTGCTCCGGTGTCACTCCTCTCCTATAAATCCGCGTGCCCGCCGGAACTCATCGGTCCGAGTAACGCGAAGGCGGCAGGGGTGGATGTTCTCGGTGATTGGCGCGGACTTCCAGACGGGCGGTTTGGAACGTGACAGCTCCTCCTGCTGAGCCGAAGAAGGACCACCGGGTCCAGATCATCGTCGCGATCATCGGCGCCTGCGCCGCGGTCGTCACCGCGCTGATCCCGGTCGTGCTCATGGCGAACAAATCCGACGACAAGCCCACCCCCAGCCCGGCGCCCGGAACCACCACGATGGCCGTCCCTTCGCCGTCCGGCAGGTCCAGGACGGCCGAGCCGGTCGTCGGGAGTTCGCCGGACGAATCGGTCTCCGTGCCGGAGGACTACCAGGGCACCTGGAGCGGCCGGATCGACTGGATGGTCCCCGGCTGGGGCTCGTACAACACCACGCTGACCATCACGCCGGGCTCGCTGACGGCGATGGTGGGCCAGTTCACCACGAACGGCGGCCAGTGCAGGGGGCTGCTCTACCTGGAGTCCGGTGGCGGCCCGGTGGTGCTGCGGCTGTCGACGACGTACAACGTGGGCTCCTGTTCGGTGCTGGCGGACGTGAAGCTGACGCTGAGCGGGGACGATGAGCTGGACTACGAGCTCGTCGGCGCGCAGTTCGCCAACATGATCGTCAATCAGCCCTCGCCCCCGGCCCGTGGGGCGCTGCGGCGCGAATGACCGCTCACGCCTGGGGAGCGGCCGGGCGGCGGTGCAGGAGGCCGAAGCGCGTCCACATGGACTCCGCCGCCTCGATCGAGGCCCCCGTGCGGGCCGGGTCCACGGCGGCGAGCTGGGTGACCAGGGCCTGGGCGACCGCCATGCCGGCCGTCAGCGACGGGAAGAACGCCTCACCCTCCGCCGGCACGATCACCACCTCCTCCGCCGCGTCGGCCAGCGCGGGGCTGGCCGCGTCCGTCAGGGCGAACACCCGCGCCCCGCGCGAACGGGCCAGGTTGGCGGCCAGGACCGTGCTCTCGTACAGCCGCCAGAAGCTGATCGCCACCATCACGTCCCCCGCCCCGATGGCGGCCACCGTGTTGGCCAGCTCCGCGTCGCCGTTGGTCACGGCCGTGACGGGATAGCCCGCCAGGCGGGCGTTGTGCGCGAGGGCGAGCCCGACGGCCGCGTAGCTGCCGTCAGCGACGATCACCGTACGGCGGGCCGCGGCGACGGCCTCGGCGATCGCCACCAGCACCCCTTCGTCCAGGCGCCGGTTCAGCAGCGCCAGGCTGTCCAGGTCGCGGCGGAGCGAACGGGAGCTGGGCGAGCCGCTGCCCCGGTGCTCGGCGGCGACCTGGCCGGCGCTCAGCGAGGACAGGTAGCGGGCGCGCAGCTCCTGCTGGAGCGCCGGCCACCCCGCGAACCCGAGCGCCTGGGCGGTGCGCGTCACCGTCGCCACGTTCACCCCCGCGAGCTGCGCCAGCTCCCCGGCCGACCCGAACGAGGCCCGGCGCGGCTGCGAGAGCAGCACCTCGAGCACGGCGGCCGCCTTGCCGCGCAGGCCACGCGCGGGCACGCGGGCGCGCAGCCAGCCCTCGAAGCCGTCCCTGGCGTGCTCTGTCACGTGTCCCTCTCCCAGCGTCCCGGCGGAACATGCTACGCGGTCGTGCCGCCATCAACTTGCAAAGACCATTGCATTTCGGAGTTTTCGCACTATATGTTGCTGCGCAATTGACCTGAAGGGCCACGACCTGGGGAAAGGTGTTCTTCGATGACCTTGTTGGCCCGTCTGGACCGGCTCCCGCTGAGCCGTCCCCACTACCTACTCCTCCTCATCGGCGGCCTCGGCTACACCTTCGACGGCATGGACTCGGCCGTGGTCGCGTTCCTGCTCCCGAGCGCGAAGGACGCCTGGAGCCTGTCCGACGGCCAGCTCGGCTTCATCGGGTCCGCGACCCCGTTCGGCTTCCTCTTCGGCGCGACCGTCGCGGGCCTGCTGGGCGACCGCATCGGCCGCAAGAAGGTGATGATGTATGCGCTCGCCTTCTACGCCGTCTTCTCCGTGGTCGCCGCGTTCGCCCCGAACTACGAGGTGTTCCTGGCGGCCAGGGTGCTCGCCGGGGCGGGCGCGGGCGCGGAGAGCGCGATCATCGCGCCGTTCCTGTCGGAGTTCGTCCCGGCCAAGCGGCGCGGCTGGTTCATCGGCGCGCTGGCCGGGTTCTTCTCGTTCGGGTTCGTGGCGGCCGCGCTGATCGGGCGGTTCGTGGTGCCGACGATGGACGACGGCTGGCGGATCGCGCAGGTGGTCACCGCGCTGCCGATCGTGATGCTGCTGTGGTGGCGCCGCTCGCTGCCCGAGTCGCCGCGCTACCTGCTGCAGAACGGCCGCGTGGACGAGGCCGAGTCGGTGGTCGCCGACCTCGAACGCCGCGTCGAGCGGGCCACGGGCCGGCCGCTCCCGCCGGTGCCCGAGTCCGCGGTCGCGCCCTCCACCGGCACGGCCAAGGTCAACCCGCTCAGCGCGCTCCGCTTCCTGTGGAGCCCGGTCATGGCCAGGCGCACGGCGGTCACGTGGCTGGTCTGGTTCGTGATCACGTTCTCGTACTACGGGTTCTTCTCGTGGATCCCCACCCTGCTCGTGCAGCGCGGCATCACGGTGACCAAGAGCTTCGAGTTCTCGATCATCATCTACCTGGCGCAGGTGCCCGGCTACTTCTCGGCCGCCTGGCTGTCGGAGCGGCTCGACCGCAAGAACATCATCGCGATCTACCTGGCCGGCTCGGCGGTCAGCGCGTTCTGGCTGTCGCAGATGGACACGCCCGTCACGATCACGCTCGCGGGCGCGGTGCTGTCGTTCTTCCTGAACGGCACGTACGCGGGCGTCTACTCCTACACCCCCGAGGTCTTCCCCACCTGGATCCGCGCCACCGGCACCGGCCTGTCGAGCGCGTTCGGGCGGGTCGGCAGCATCCTGGCTCCGACGATCATCGGGCTGTCGGCGGCGAAGCTCGGCTTCGGCGGCGTGTTCGGCCTGACGACGGCGGTGCTCGCGGCCGGGGTGGTGTGCGTGGTCGTGTTCGGCCTGGCCACGGCCGGGCGATCGCTGGAGGAACTGACGGAACCCGCCAAGGAGGTCACCCGATGACCGTACTGACCGAGCTCGAGGACCGGGTGCGGCAGGAGGTGGGAGTGCGGCTGTTCACCGTCCTGGCCTGGGTGCCGGAGCGGCGCGCGCTGCGACGGATCCACAGCAGCCATCCTGAGCAGTATCCGGTGGGCGGGGAGAAGACCGTGGAGGTCGCCCAGGGCTGGCTGGCGCGGTGCATCGAGGGGCGCGAGCCGTACTTCGGCAGGGACCGGGCCGCCGTGCGGGAGATCTTCGCCGACCACGAGCTGATCGAGAGCCTGGGCTGCGGGTCGATCATCAACATTCCGGTGGTTCATGAAGGGGAGGTGCTCGGCGTGCTGAACATCCTCGACGCCGAGGGAAGCTATGACGAGGAGTCGGTGGCGGCGGCCCGGACGCTGGCCCCGCTCGCCGTACCGGCGCTGCGTGGAGGTGACGCGTGAGCGGCCTGCTGCTGCGTGACGCCCTGGTGCTCGACGTGGCGAGCGGCGAGTACGCCGAAGGCGACCTGCGCTGCGAGGACGGCCGCGTCGTCGAGGCGGGGCCCCGGCTGAGCGCTCCGGAGGGCACGCGGGTGATCGACGTCGCGGGCGCCCACGTGGTGCCCGGCCTGATCGACGCGCACGTGCACGTCACCGCCTCCACCGCGAACCTCGGCTCGCTCGGCGCCATGTCCCCCTCGTACGTGACCGCCCACAGCGCCCGGATCATGAGCGACATGCTCGACCGCGGCTTCACCACGGTCCGCGACGCGTCCGGCGCCGACTTCGGGCTGGCCGACGCCCAGGCGGAGGGGCTGATCCGGGGCCCGCGGCTGCTGTTCTGCGGCAAGGGGCTGAGCCAGACGGGCGGCCACGCCGACTTCCGCGGCCGCGGCGAGCACCTGCACGACGACCACCCGTGCTGCGCGGGCGTCGGCCGCGTGGCCGACGGCGTCGACGCGGTACGCGCCGCGGCCCGCGACGAGCTGCGCAAGGGCGCGCACCACATCAAGGTCATGGCCTCCGGCGGCGTGGCCTCCCCGACCGACCGCATCGACTCGACCCAGTACTCCATGGACGAGCTGCGCGCGGTCGTCGAGGAGGCCGAGGCCGCCAACCGGTACGTCGCCGCCCACGCCTACACCGCCAGGGCCGCCAACCGGGCGCTCGAGGCGGGCGTACGCTCCATCGAGCACGGGAACCTGATCGACGACACGAGCGTCGAGCTGTTCCTGCGGCACGACGCGTTCCTGGTGCCGACGCTGGTGACGTACTGGGCGCTCAAGGAAGAGGGCATGGACTTCGGGCTGCCCGAGCGGAGCTGGCGCAAGGTGGACGAGGTGCTCGAGGCGGGCCTGGCCGCGCTGGAGCGCGCCGCCCGGGGCGGGGTGCGGCTGGCGTACGGGACGGACCTGCTGGGGGGCATGCACCGGCACCAGAACCACGAGTTCCGGCTGCGGCGCGAGGTGCAGCAGCCGATCGACGTGCTGCGGGCCGCCACCGTCGGGGCGGCGGAGCTGGTGGGGATGGCGGGCGAGCTCGGCACGCTGGCCGTGGGCGCGCACGCCGACCTGCTGGTGCTCGACGGCGACCCGCTGTCCGACATCGACGTCCTCGCCGACCCCACCCACATCCGCCACGTCATCCAAGGCGGCATAGTGGCAAGGTGACGACGCTGACGCGCACCGCTCTCGTGGTCGTCGCGGTGCTGGTCCTGCTGCTCGCCCTCCTGTGGGTGTTCCAGCGGCACCTCATCTACCTCCCCGACCGGGCCCCGGTGCCGCCCGCCGGGGAGGTGGTCCCGGGCGCGCGCGACGTCTCGTTCACCACCTCCGACGGCCTCCGGCTCGCCGGCTGGTACGTGCCCGGCACCCGCGACGTCACCGTCCTGATCGCCGGCGGCAACGCGGGCAACAGACGGGACCGCGCCCCGCTGGCCCGCGCCCTGTCGGAGCACGGGCTGGCGGTGCTCCTGATGGACTACCGCGGCTACGGCGGCAACCCGGGCACGCCGACGGAGGAGGGCCTCCACCGCGACGCCCTGGCCGCCCGCGAGCTCATCAGCGGCTCCCGCGTCATCTACTTCGGCGAGAGTCTGGGCGCGGGCGTGGTCACGAGGCTGGCGCTGGAGCGCCCGCCCGACGGCCTCGTGCTGCGCTCACCGTTCACCGACCTGGCCGCCGCCGGGCAGGCCAACTACCCGTTCCTGCCGGTCAGGCCGCTGCTGCGGGACCGCTTCCCGGTCGCGGAGAACGTCGCGCGGATCCGGGCACCGGTCGTGGTCGTGTACGGCACGCGCGACACCATCGTGCCCCCGCGGCTCAGCAGAGCGGTCGCCCAGGCGGCGGCCGGCCACGTCACGACCGTCGAGGTGGCCGGGGCGGGCCACAACGACCTGTCCATGCTGACCGGCCCCGACGTCGTGGCCGCCGTGGTCCGACTGGCCGAGCGGAACGGGTCATAATAAGCCGGCCGAGCCGTTGCTCTCCGAGGGGACCGCATGAAGCGATTACACGTCGGCGTGAGCGCCATCGGGGTGGGCGCGCTGCTGGCCGCCGGCTTCCTGCTGCTGCGGGACGGCGACGCGAGCGTGCCGCCGCGTGAACATCTGGCGGTCGCCGCCACGGCGAGCCGGCCGAACGTGCTGGTGGACGCCCAGGGCACCGTCATCGAGGAGTTCACCGGCGACTGCGCGTCCGGCCGGTACGCGTACCTGTGCACGCGGGTGAAGAACGAGCTCGGCGAGCAGTTGCTCGCCCGCGGCGGCCTGACCATCAAGACGGCGATCGACCCGCGCATGCAGCAGGCCGCCCAGCAGGCCATCGACCAGTTCGTCAGCCGTGACGACCAGCCGATCGCCGCCCAGGTCATGATCGTCCCGGGCACCGGCGAGATCAGGGCCATGGCCACCAGCAAGGCCCCCGACGACGTGCTCGCCTTCCAGCAGGGCAGCACGGCGATGACGTACACGCTGACCGCGGCGCTGGAAGGCGGCATGCGCTTCGACGACGGCTTCCCGTACGCCGCCGGGTATAAGGCATCGAGCTACACGGCGTTCAAGAACTGCAAGGGCCAGGCGACCGGCGAACCGTCTTTCACCATCACCAACGCGAGGCAGCGCCACAGCGAGTTCACGACGCTGCGCTCCGGCACCCAGGCCGCCGAGAACACCTTCTTCATGAAGCTGACCGAGACGGTCGGCCTGTGCGAGAGCGTGCAGGCCGCCAAGCGTCTCGGGCTCGAGCGGGGCGACGGCATGCCGCTGCAGGAGTACGAAACGTTCCCGCTGGGTGTCAACGAGGTGGACCCAGTCTCGGTCGCCAACTCGTATGCGACCCTCGCCGCCCGGGGCAGGCGCTGTCAGCCAAGGGCGGTCACGGAGGTGCGCGACGGAGCGTTTGTCCGAACCTTCGCCGCGCAGTGCCAGGAGGTGCTGGAGCCGCCGGTCGCCGACGCGGTGAACCGTGTGCTGGCGGAGGCGCAGTCCGCGAATCCCCTCAGCCTCGGCCGGGACGTGGCGGCCATGGAGGGCACCGCCGACGCCTTCACCACCGCCTGGTACGCCGGTTATACCCCCGACCTGACCTCCGCCGTCGCTCTCGGCCATCCTCTCGACCCGAACCGGCACAAGCTGTCGGACATCACCATCGGCGGCCTCCACTACGACGGCGTGTACGGCCTGTCGATCCCCGGCCCCATCTGGAAGGCCACGATGAGGGCGGTCCTCCCCCTCCTGCCAAGGACGGCGTTCGTCAAGCCTGACGCCGACCGGTTCGGCGGCTGCCGCGACCACTGCGCCCCCTCATGAGGGACGGGCGAGGAGCGACTCCAGCTCGGCGACCGCGTGATCGCGATGGACGTTGAGCGTCGCCACGGCCTCGTCGGCGGCACGGCGGCGCAGGGCGTCGAGCGTGGTGCGGTGCTCCTTGACGACCCGCTCCCGGTTGCCCGCGTCGCCGTAGTACATCGAGCGGTAGGCGTCCGTCGTGTCCCAGAGAGTCCTGATCAGGCGGGCCAGGCGCGGCAGGCCCGCGAGGTCGAACAGCGTCATGTGGAAGAGCCGGTTGGCCGTCGCCATGGCCGACACGTCGCCCGCCGCGGCGGCCCGCTCGACCTCCTCCTGGGCCGACTCCAGCCGGTCGAGGTCGTCGTCCGTGAGCCGGGCGACGGCGTGGCGGACTGCCTCCTCCTCCAGCAGCTCGCGGATGCGGTAGACCTCGCGCAGGTCGTCGAGCGAGAGCACGGCGACGCAGTAGCCCTTGTGCGCCTTGTAGGTGACCAGACCCTCGCCTTCGAGCGTCTTCAGCGCCTCGCGCAGGGGGACGCGGCTGACCTGCAGCTCCTCGGCCAGCGCGTCCTGCCGGATGGGGGTGCCGGGGCGGAGGCGGCCGGTGGTGATGGCGCGGCGCAGCTCGGCCAGCACGAACTGCTGGGCCGTCGGCGGCCTGCGTGCCTCGTCCGGACTCACGGCCCCAATATCTCACGAACCCATGCATCGTCCTGTCCGAGCCCGGGCGGCGGGCGGCGGTAGGAGGGCGGGGTGGCGCTGAGCCGCAGGGGGTTCGCGACCTGCCCGACGCCGTCCACCTGTACGGAGGGCTCCAGTCCGAGCTCCTCTGCCAGGGCGAAGGCGGCGGCCAGGTCGTTGATCGGGCCGCAGGGCACCCCGGCGGCCGTGAGCGTCTCGAACCACTCGTCGGCCGTACGGGCGGCCAGGGCCGCGTTGAGCTCCGCGACGAGGTCGTCCCTGGCGGCGACCCGGCCCGCGTTGGTGGCGTAGCGGGAGTCGCCGGCGAGATCCGCGCGGTTCAGCGCCTCGCAGAGGGCCCGGAACTGGCGGTCGTTCCCGGCCGCGATCACCAGCGGGCGGTCGGCGGCCTCGAAGACCTCGTACGGGACGATGCTCGGATGCCGGTTGCCCATCGCCCGGGGCACCACCCCGGCGGCGGCGTAGGCCGAGGCGTGGTTGGTGAGCGCCGAGAGGAGGGAGGAGAGCAGCGAGACCTCGACGCGCTGCCCCTCGCCGGTGCGGTCACGGTGGCGGAGCGCGGCCAGGATGCCCAGCCCGGCGTGCAGGCCGGTGATCACGTCCACCAGCGCCACGCCCGCCTTCGTCCCCGACCCGTCCGGCTCCCCGGTGACGCTCATGAGCCCGCCGACGGCCTGCGCGATCAGGTCGTACCCCGGCAGCCCGGCACCCGGTCCTGAGCCGAACCCGGTGATCGAGCAGTACACCAGGCCGGGGTTGAGCTCGCGCAGCGAGGAGTAACCGAGTCCGAGCCGCTCCATCGTGCCGGGCCGGAAGTTCTCCACGAGCACGTCCGCCCGGGCGGCCAGGGCCCGCGCCACCTCCGCGTCCGCCCGCAGGTCGAGCGCGATCGAGCGCTTGTTGCGGTTGACGCCCAGGTAGTACGTCGCCTCGCCGCCGGCCGCGTAGGGCGGCCCCCAGGCGCGGGTGTCGTCCCCGGCGCCCGGCCGCTCGACCTTGACCACCTCGGCTCCCAGGTCGGCGAGGAGCATCGTCGCGTACGGCCCCGCCAGCACCCGGCTGAAGTCGGCCACCAGCAGCCCGGAGAGCGGACCCGTCACGCCGGCGTCCCCATGTAGACGGTCGTCGTGCGGGTGTAGAACTCGCGGGCGGCCCGTCCCTGCTCCTTGGGCCCGAAGCCGCTCTGCTTCGTCCCGCCGAACGGCACGTAGGGAAAGGTCCCGGCCGACTCCGAGTTGATGTGCAGCACGCCGACGTCCAGCCGCTCGACCGCCCGCAGCGCCACCCCGAGGTCGCGGGTGAACAGAGCCGCCGACAGGCCGTGGTCGCTCAGGTTGGCCAGCTCCAGCGCCTCCTCGGTCCCCGAGGCCCGCACCGCTCCGACCACGGGCCCGAACAGCTCGGTGTGCCAGAAGTCCAGCCCGATCCCCGGCAGGTCGAGCACGGTCGGCGGCACGAACCAGCCCTCCCCCTCCGGCGAGGCGGCGCCCGCCAGCGGCTTGGCCCCTTCCTCCACGGCCTGCGCGATCCCTGCGGTCACCCGGTCGCGGGCGGCGGAGCTGACCAGGGGGCCCATCTCGACGCCGGACTCCAGCGGGTCGCCGACCACGAGTCGGGCGGCCCGGTCGGCCACCCGTTCCAGCAGCTCGTCCGCGACCTGGGAGGCCACGATGAGCCGCGAGGTGGCCGTGCACTTCTGGCCGGTCGAGCGGAACGCGCCGAGGCAGACCTGCTCGGCGGCGTGGTCGAGGTCGGCGTCGGCGAGCACCACGGAGGCGTTCTTGCCGCCCATCTCCGTCTGCACGGGCTTGCCCAGCTCGCCGCAGCGCGCGATCACGGCCCGCCCGACCGCGGTGGAGCCGGTGAACGAGATCGCGTCCACGCCGGGATGGTCCACGACGGCCGAGCCGACCTCGCTCTCGCCGTACACGAGGTTGAGCACCCCGTCGGGCAGCCCGGCCGACGTCAATGCCTGCGCCAGCCGGTAGGCCAGCAACGGCACCAGCGAGGACGGCTTCCACACGACGGTGTTGCCGTAGCTGAGGGCCGGGGCGATCTTCCAGGCGGGGATGACGATCGGGAAGTTGAACGGCGTGATCAGCCCCGCCACGCCGATGGGCTTGCGGACCACGAGGACGTTCTCGCCGGGCCGCGGAGAAGCGAAGATCTCACCGCTCTCCCTGTCGGCCTCGCCCGCGTAGTAGCGCAGGATCCGGGCCGCGCCGCGCACCTCGGCGACCGCCTCCGGCAGCGTCTTGCCCTCCTCACGGGCCAACTCGGCGCCCCACTCGTCGGCCGAGCCGTCGACGAGGTCCGCCGCGGCGACGAGCACGGCCGCGCGGGCGTGGTGCGGCGTCGCCGCCCACTCGGGCGCCGCCGAACGGGCCGCGGCGACCGCCCGCTCCACCTCGGCCGCGGAGGCGGACCGCCCCCTCGCGACCACTTCGCCGGGCCTGGCCGGGTTGGTGTCGGCGAACTCCTCGCCCGCTCCCTCGACCCAGCGACCACCGATGAGATTCAGAACGTCCATGGTCAACGCACCCTAACTATGCCATATTGGATTTTCAATATTGGATCCAAAATACAAAGGAGCCCGGATGGTCACCCCGACCGCGCTGTTCGCCCTCGACACGCTGCTGACCGAGGAGGAGCGGGAGATCAGGAACACGGTCAGGCGCGTGTGCGACCGGGAGATCCGCCCGCACGTCGCCGCCTGGTTCGAGGCCGGGGAGCTGCCGGCCCGCGAGCTGGCCCGCACGCTCGGCTCGGTCGGCGTGCTCGGCATGCACCTCGACGGGTACGGCTGCGCCGGCATGGGCGCGGTCTCGTACGGGCTGGCCTGCCTGGAGCTGGAGGCGGCGGACTCCGGGCTGCGCAGCCTGGTGTCGGTGCAGGGGTCCCTCGCGATGTACGCCATCTGGAAGTACGGCAGCGAGGAGCAGAAGCAGGAGTGGCTGCCCGCGATGGCGGCCGGCGAGCGCATCGGCTGCTTCGGCCTGACCGAGCCGGACTTCGGCTCGGACCCGGCGGGCATGCGGACCACGGCCAAGCGGGAGGGCGGCGACTGGGTGCTGAACGGCACCAAGATGTGGATCACCAACGGCTCGGTCTCGGACGTGGCGGTGGTCTGGGCGCGTACGGACGAGGGCGTCAGGGGCTTCCTGGTCCCGGCGGGCACGCCCGGCTTCACCGCGAACGACGTCAAGCAGAAGGTGTCGCTGCGCGCGAGCGTGACGAGCGAGCTGGTGCTCGACGGCGTGCGCCTGCCGGACGAGGCCGTGCTGCCGGGAGCCAGGGGCCTGTCGGGGCCGCTCGGCTGCCTGAACGAGGCGCGGTTCGGGATCGTGTTCGGGGCGATGGGGGCGGCGCTCGACTGCCTGGAGACGGCGATCGCGTACGCGGGCGACCGCGAGGTGTTCGCCAGGCCGCTGGCGTCGTACCAGCTCACCCAGGACAAGCTCGCCGACATGGCGCTGGAGCTGGGCAAGGGCCTCCTGCTCGCCGTGCACCTCGGCCGGCTGAAGGAGGCGGGGACGATCACCCCCGAGCAGATCAGCGCCGGCAAGCTGAACAACGTGCGCGAGGCCCTGGAGATCGCCAGGAAGTGCCGCACGCTGCTCGGCGCGAGCGGCATCACCCTGGAGTACCCGGTGATCAGGCACGCCGTGAACCTCGAGTCGGTGCTGACCTACGAGGGCACGTCCGAGATCCACTCCCTGGTGCTGGGCAAGGCCCTCACCGGGATCGGCGCGTTCCACTAGCTCAGAATGTCTGCCAGGTCGCCTCGGTGACCTGGCACGGCCCGCCCTGGTGCACCCGCAGCCGCGCGGCGGGCAGGTCCAGCGCGATCGTCGCGACGGTCTCCCAGCGCTGGTTGATCGGCTGCGTCTGGTCGGGGTGGGCGCAGACGGGCGCGTCGTCGGGGCCGTGGCTGAGCATGGCCAGCGCGCGCGTGGTGTGGTCGTCGCTCTTCAGGCTCTCGGTGCTGGCCCGCAGGTGCTGGAGCCTGGCGTACGTGCTGGGCCGGTCGGTGGCGTGCCGCTCGCGGGCCGCCAGGCCGGGGTCGAGGAAGTGGTTGCAGTGCTGCAGCACGCCGTCCGGCTCCGGCGGGATGACGGCGACGCCGGCCGGGGAGATCTCGATCGAGCCCGCGTCCGACGAGGTCACCGCCGTGATGACGGTCGAGGCCGACACCGTGGCGGAGCGCGCGATGTCGGCGGCCTCCTCCACCGTGGTCGCGTCGTCGAGGATCCGGCGGGCGATCAGGTGCACGGGCACGCCGAGGTCGGCGGTGTCGGAGTCGTGGCGCAGGATGTTGAAGTGGATGCCGAGCCCGGCCGTGTTCACGCCGATCTTGGCGAGCGCCCCGGCCTCGGTGAACGTGCGCACGACATGCCCGGGGCGTGGCTCCAGCTCCCAGAGCATGGGCGCGTCGCGCAGGTGGTCGTGCCAGTCCCAGGTCTGCACCGTACGCGGCGGCAGGCCGTCGCCCGGCAGCACGACGGAGGTGGAGCACTCCCCCTCGCCGGTCGCGTCGATGGCGGCCAGGATCTCGGTGCGCGCGTTGACGACGGCGACCTGCCAGGGCCGCAGGCCGGCGCCGGCCGCGATCCCGGAGATCTCCTCCGCCAGGTGCGGCGCCCAGTCCGCGGTGCGCTCGAGTGCCTGCTCGCCCCACGCGCGGACCTGCCCCGCGGTGGCGCCGGCGACGGTGAACAGGTCGGAGTAGCCGGCGAGGTTGGCGATGATCGCCTTGCGCCGGTGCGTGCCGAGCTCCTTGCCACGTGCTCGGGGATCGATTTCTGACGACGTGAAGGTGGGAAAGGTCATGAACCGTCCATCAGGTCGGCGAGCCGGGGGTTCTCGGTGGCGAACGAGGCGCGGACACGCGCGTACCGCTCGGCGTCGATGTCCTGGCTCAGCTTGAACATGCTCTTCTCGGTATGCACATACACCCGAAAAGCCACTACCCCGGGCAGCAGCGCGGCGAACCTCTCCCTGGACGCCGGGGTCGGCTCCCACGCGGGCGAGCGCGCCGACTCCAGGGCCGCGACGGTCCGCTCCACCACGTCGAGCGCGCCGACTCCAGGGCCGCGACGGTCCGCTCCACCACGTCGAGCGCGTCGTCGAGCAGTTCGACCCGGCCCGTCACGTGCACGGCCGCGTAGTCCCACGTCGGCACGGCCGGGTCGGTGCCGTACACGGTGGGTGAGACGTACCCGTGGGGTCCCGAGAAGACGACGAGCACGTCGGGCGAGGACTCGAAGGAGCGCCAGTGGGGGTTGGCGCGGGCCATGTGGCCGACCAGGGTGACACGGTCCTCGTCCGGGATGACGGGCACGTGCGTGGCGACGGGGACGCCGTCCACCGCGCTGACCACCAGGGCGAACGGGTTCTCCCTGATCAGCGCGGCGGCCTGGGACGGGTCCTTGGCGGCGTAGCGGGGGAAGACGTGCACGCTCACTCCACCGCGCTCAGGACGGCGTCCCAGGCGATCTCGGACGCGAGCGTCCCGAGGCCCGTGGGCTTGACGCTCACCAGGTCCACCTCGTCCGTGGTCATCGCGAACAGCACGTCGCCGTCGTTCAGGGTGTGGAACGGCTGGATGCCGCGGTGCATGGAGCTGTGCACCTGGCGGCCGACCTGGAGCAGCTCGACGTCGGTCAGCTTCACGTTCGTCACCATGACGGTCAGCGTGGTGTTGCCCATGACGGCCGGGGCCGGGTCGCCCACCGCCGCCGCGTAGTCCGCGGCGGGGTGGCGGCGGGCGCCGTCCGCGGCGTGGTAGTTGCCGCGTACGACCTGCCCCTGCCGGTCGACGACCGCTCCGACGGCGTTGACCACGGTCGCCACGAACACCTTGGCCTCGCCGAACGTGCCGAACGCCGCACCCTGTCCGGCGAACTCGGCCCGGCCGTAGTCGACCTTGCCCGCGCTCGCCGTGCGTCCCGCGCCGCACCGGCCCACCGGGAAGCGGCCTTCGACGGCGTTGCGCAGCGCGGCCCTGCCCAGCTCGGCGTCCGGGTAGACGGCGGTGTCCCTGGCGGAGAAGTCGTAGATCACCGCGCCGGACACGAGCTGGAGATCGTCCCATCGGGTCCGGTTGTCCCTGCGGGCCAGCAGCTCGTCGCTGACGCCCGCCGCGGCGGCCAGCCCGTACACCGAGCCGCCGGCGAAGCAGATGGCGTGGTTGAAGTCGTACCCGCCGCTCATGCCCACCGCGCCGCCGCGCGCGTCCACCGCCGTGCGCGCGCCGGCCGGGACGTGGATCACAGTGCAGCCGGTGGGGCCCTCCGCGTACTCGGCCGTGCCGACGAGCACGCCGGGCAGGTCGAACGCGACGGACCCGCGCCCCGGGCTGGCCTGCGGGGTCAGCGGCAGGTCCGCATTGCGCGGCACGCCGGGCGCGAACGCGGACGGCCTCGCGAGGCGGGGCTCGTTCGTCACAATGCCTCCAGAAGCTGCTTCGAGTACTCATGGGCGGGCGCCGTGTAGAAGGTCGCGGTGTCGGCGGTCTCGAGGATCTCGCCCTTGCGCATGACGGCGATCCGGTCGGCGACGTAGCGGACCGCGCCGAGGTCGTGGGAGATGAACAGGGCGCTGAAGCCGTACTCGGCCTGCAGGTCCTTGATGAGGTTGAGAATCTGGACCTGCACCGAGACGTCCAGCGCGCTGACCGCCTCGTCGAACACGATGAACCTGGGCCTGGTGACCAGCGCCCTGGCGATGGACACGCGCTGCCGCTGGCCGCCGGAGAGCTCGTGCGGGTAACGGCCGGCGAACGACGCCTCGAGGCCGACGTGCTCCAGCATCTCGGTGACCGCGTCCCCGGCCGGGCGGCCCAGCACGGCCAGGGGCTCGGCGACGCTCTGGCCGACGCGCATGCGCGGGTTGAGCGACCAGTGGGGGTGCTGGAGCACGGCCTGCATCCGGCCCGCCAGCTCGCGCCGCCGCCCCGGGAAGGGACGGCCGTCGAACCTGACCGTGCCCGACGTGGGCCGCTGCAGGCCCAGCGCGACCCGGCTGGTGGTCGTCTTGCCCGAGCCGGACTCGCCGACCAGGCCGAGCGTCTCACCCTCGGCGACGGAGAGCGAGACGTGCCTCATGGCGTCCAGGTGGATCCGCCTGAAAGGCGGCCCGGCGGCGAAGGTGACGGTGACATCGTCGAGCTCCAGGATCATGCCGCGACCTCTCCAGCGCGGTGGCACAGGACGTCCTGGTCGCCTACCTTGACCGGCTCCGGGCGCTCGTGGTGACAGCGCTCGAGCGCCAGCGCGCACCGGGGCGCGAAGGCGCAGCCAGGCGACGGGCCGGTGAGCACGGGGGGCCGCCCGGGCACCGGCTCCAGCCGGACGCCGTGGGCCGCCGCCGCGGGCGCCGACCCGGCCAGCGCCGCCGTGTAGGGGTGGGCGGGCCTGCCGAGCACCGTCCGGGCGGGCCCGGACTCCACGACGCGGCCTCCGTACATGACGGCGACCCGGTCGCACCTGCGGGCGACCGCGGGCAGGTCGTGGCTGAGCCACAGGATGCCCGTCCCCGCCTCGGCGGCCAGCGAGAAGACCACGTTCAGCACCTCCTCACGCACCTGGCTGTCCAGGGCGGCGGTCGGCTCGTCGGCGACGAGCAGCTCGGGCGAGGTGGCCATGGCCATCGCGATCGCCACCCGCTGCGCCATGCCGCCGGAGAGCTGGTGCGGGTACGCGCGCACGACGCGAGGGTCGTCGAGCTTGACCCGTCCCAGGTGGAAGCCCACGTCGGCGCCGCGCCCGAGCACCAGGCGGAGCTGGTTGCCGACGCGCATGGTCGGGTCGAGCGAGGCGATCGGGTCCTGGAAGACGAACCCGAGATGCCGTTTGCGCAGCCGCCGCAGCCGCTCGGGCGGCAGGTCGAACACCGGCTCCCCCGCCACCACGACCTCCCCCTCGCTCCGCCGGGCCGTCCCGGGGAGCAGCCGGCCGACGGCCGAGCCGAGCGTGGACTTGCCGGAGCCGCTCTCCCCGACCAGGCCGACCGTCACGCCCTGCGCCACCTCCAGGTCGGCGCCGTCCAGCGCCCTGGTCCCGGCGTAGTCGATCACCAGATTCCGCACGGTGAGCAGGCTCATGTGAGTGACCTCGTCTCCCGGGGTTCGAGCCGGTCGCGCAGCCCGTCGCCCACCACGTTGATCGCCAGGATGGCCGCCACCAGCGCGACCCCAGGGCCGAGGACCAGCCAGGGCGCGGCGATCATGTAGGTGCCGCCCTGCTGGATCAGCACGCCGAGCGAGGCCTGCGGCGGCTGCACGCCGAACCCGAGGAAGCTCAGCCCGCCCTCGACCGCGATCCCGACGGACAGCGCGTACGTGCCCTGCACCGCGATCGTCCCCGCCACGTTCGGCAGCACGTGGCGGCCGAGCACGCGCGACAGCCGCGCGCCGCTGATGACGGCGGAGGTGACGTAGTCGCGCTGCGACACGGCCACGGCGGCGGCCCGCACCAGCCGGGTCATCAGCGGGATCGTCACCAGCACGATGCTGGCCAGCGCCGCCGTCTGCCCCGGCCCGAGCACGGCGGCGACCAGGATCGCGAGCACGATGGCGGGGAAGGAGTAGAGCACCTCCACCAGGCGCATCACCAGCTCGTTCAGGTAGCCGCCGCGGTATCCGGCGATGATGCCGAACGTCGCGCTCAGCGCCGCCGTCACCAGCACGGCGACGGACGACAGCAGCAGCGTGGTGCCGACGCCCTCCATGACGCGCGGCAGCACCGAACGGCCCAGGTTGTCGGTGCCCAGCCACCAGCCGGGACCCGGCGGCTGCAGGCGCGGCCCGACGATCGCGTCCGGGTCTCCCCCGGCCCCGGCCAGCGAGCCCAGCGCGAACACCACCAGGACCGCCAGGCAGACGAGCCCGCCGATGGACAGCCGGTCCCATCTCTTCACGAGCGCCTCCCCGCCAGCACGCCGAGGCGCGGGTCGAGCACCCCGACGAGCAGATCGATCAGCACGTTCATCACGATGAACACCGCCGCCGCCAGCAGCACCCCGGCCTGCACGACCGCGTAGTCGCGGCGGCCGACGGCCTGCACGATGTACGAGCCGATGCCCGGCAGGTTGAACACGTGCTCCACGATCAGCGCCCCGCCCAGCAGGTACGCGATGATCGTGCCGAGCAGCGTGACCACGGGCGTGGCGGCGTTGCGCAGGATGTGGTGCCTGACGATGAACCACGGCGACTCGCCGCGCCCGACGGCCGCCGTGACGTACGGCTCGACCAGCACGCCCAGCACCGCGTCCCGGGTGGTCCTGGCGGTGACCGAGATGGCGAACACCGACAGGACGGCGGCCGGCAGCACCATCGCGGCCAGGTTCGCGCCCGGGTCACGGGTGAACGGCACCCACGCGCCGACCTCCAGGCCGAGCGCGTACCGGGAGAAGACGAACACGACCAGGCTGCCCAGCACGAACTCCGGCACGCTGACGCCCAGCCCGCTGACCAGCCGCCCCACCGTCCCACCGCCGCCCGGCGAGCGGACTGACTGGGCGCGGACAGCGGTCAGCACGCCCAGCGGCACCCCGGCCAGCGCGCTGACGGCCACGGCCAGCACAGTCAGCTCGGCGGTCACCGGCAGGCGGGCCAGGAGCTCGGCGCCGACCGGCTGGCGGCTGATCATGGAGATGCCGAAGTCGCCGCCCGCGACGGCGGCCAGCCAGTGCCCGTACTGCAGGAACACCGGCTGGTCGAGCCCGTAGCGGGCGGCCAGCTCCGCCTTCTGCTCCGCCGTGGCGAACGGCCCGAGCACGGTCTCGGCGAAGCCGCCGGGCATCAGCCGCACCGCCGCGAAGATCAGCACGGAGACGCCCAGGAGCGTGGCGGCCGAGCTGAGCGCCCTGCCGGCCCACCACATCAGCAGGCGCATGGCTACTGCGCCTTCTTCACGCGGGCGTCGGCGATCAGGCGCAGCACATTGCCGTAGCCCTCGGTGGCGTACAGGCTGGGGCTGAGCGCGTCGGTACGGAACGCGACCGTGGCGGGGCGGGTGACCAGCGGGATCATCTGCGCGTCCGCGTCGGCCTTCGCGCAGACGGCCGACAGCGCCTTGTCCCTCTGCTCGGTGTCCTTGTTGGCCGCGTCGATGAGCGCGTTCAGCTCCTTGTCCGGCTTCATGAAGCCGACGTTGAAGCCGGCCGTCTCCGGGTTCCACCACTTGGTGACCATGCCGGGGTCGGCGTACCCGGCGAACCAGGACAGTGCGGCGTCGAACTCGGCGGGCGCCTTGCCGTACACCTTGCCCGACCAGCTCGCCTCGTCCAGCTGCTCGATCTTCACGGTGATGCCGGCCTGCTGGAGGTTCTGCTGGATGACCTGGGCGACCGCGGGGGCGGGCTCGGTGGAGAAGATGCTCAGCGTGAACGTCAGGTTCTGCGCGCCCGCCTCGGCCAGCAGCTTTTTCGCCTCGTCCAGGCTCTTCGAGGCCGACGGCAGCGCGGCCGGGTCGCACGCGCCGGGCAGGCCCGCCGGGGTGACGGCGGTCGGCCGGCCCTTGCCGCCGAGCGCCACGTCGGCGATCTGCTGCTGGTCGAGGGCGATGGCGACGGCCTGGCGCACCCTCGGGTCGGCGAACTTCGAGTTCGGGGCCTGGGTGTTGAGCATCAGGTAGTAGAAGTCGGTGGTGGCCTGGGTGACGACCTGGACGTTCTTCGCCCCCGCCAGCATGCTCGCGGAGTCGACGTTGCCCAGCGTGGCCAGGGCGGCGCCGCCGTTCTGCAGCGCGGCGATGCGCGCGGCCTCCTCCGGCGCGATCGTGATGTTGACGGCGTCGGCCGCGGGCTTGCCCTTGGCCCAGTACTTGTCGTTGCGCTTGAAGGTCCAGGACACGTCCTGGCGGTGGTTCTCGACCACGTACGGGCCGGTGCCGAGGAGCGTCTTGGCCGGGTCGACCGACTTGTCGTCGATCTCCTTCATGGGCAGGACAGCGGCCGGGATGTTGGCGAGGGCGGCCAGGAACGGCGTGTACGGCTCGCTCAGGGTGACCTTCACCGTGCGGTCGCCGTCCTTGGTGACCGACTTGACCGGGCCGAGCTGGCCGCGCCAGACCGACTTGGACGCCAGCAGCCGCTTCAGGCTGCCCACCACGTCGTCGGCGGTCATCTCGCGGCCGTTGGAGAAGGTGACGCCGTCGCGCAGGTGGAAGACGTACGTCTTGGGGTCGGGGGTCTCCCACTTGTCGGCCAGCAGCGGCTGGACGGAGAAGTCGGGGCCCACCGTGACCAGCGTCTCGTAGGACAGCGAGAGCAGCTGCCAGGTGGTCGCGACGTCGGCGAGCTGGGGGTCGTACCCGGTGGCGGCGCCGCTGTCGATGTGCACCGAGAGGTTGAGCGTGCCCCCGGCGGGCAGCGACTGGTCGGCTTCGGCGAGGTAGCCCTTGGGGGCGGCCTGGCCAGGGGCGGTGGACGGGGCGGTCGTGGTGGTGGCGGCGCAGGCCGAGGCCAGCAGGGCGGCCGTGACGCCGCAGGCCAGGCGTAGGGCCAGGCGTAGGGCCAGGCGTTGGGTACGCATGGGCCTCTTCTCCTCTAGTGGCAGGGATGTTCGGCGGCGGCGCTCGGCGGGACGTCGAGCGTGGGGTTGCGGTCGAAGAAGCCGACCGGCTTGAGTACGAACCCGCAGGTGTCGACCGGCATGATCGGCCAGTCCTCGGTACGGGGGAAATGTGTCAGGCCGAACGTGTGCCACAGCACGATGTCCTGCCCGTCGATGTCGCGGTCGGCCCCGGTGTAGGCGGGCAGGCCGGCGCCGCCGGGATGCTGGTTGACCAGGTCCCCGGCGGGATAGCGCTCCGCCGGGTGGTAACGCGTCACCCACAGATGCCTGGTGGCGAACTCGGCCCGCTTCGCGATGGCCGCTTCCGGGCTCGCCATCAGGGTGGGCCTCCCCTCGGGATGCAGGGCGTACCCGACGGGGCGGCCGAGGCGGTTGCGCACGCCGGGGTTGACGACGTGCCAGGTGCGCTCCTTGGCGAGGTCGGCGTCGCGCCGCGCCTCCCGCTCGGTGCGCAGCCGTTTCGCCGTGCGGCCGAAGGCGTTGCCGTACGGGTTCTCCGCGCTGACCGGGTGGGGCGCCGCCTCCACCTCGTCCACCGCGTTCGCCACGCCGTCCACCGTCATGTCCAGCCGGGCGCTGAACAGGTGCTGGTGGTACGGCGCCGCCAGCCCCGGCGCGACCTCCGAGCCGTAGGGCGCGGCGCGGGCGTCGTAGGCGCCCGTGAACACGATGCCGGTGGCCTTCACCTCCAGCTCGATGGTGCCGTCGAGGTAGAGATACCAGTAGAAGCCGTAGTCGTAGTTGCCCACGGTGACGAAGAACGAGATCACCAGGCGCCGCTGCCTGCGGGTCTCCCTGGAGCCGTTGGCCGGATCGGTGTGCTTCCACAGCACGCCGTAGTCCTCCTCATGCATGCAGATCGCGTTCGTGATCACCTTGGGGACGCCTGCGCCGTCCGTCACGACCGCGTCGAAGTATGTGATCTCGCCGAGACAGTCGCAGCCGAGCTCCAGCGAGTTGGCCAGCTTACCGAGCTGGTACTCGCCGGTGTCGAAGTAGTTCTGCCAGAACCGGATCGGGCTCGGGTCGCCGTACGGGACCAGCATCTCGGCCACCGACGCCCGGTAGACGATCGGCCTGACGCGACCTCCGTCCTCGAAGCCGATCTGGTGCAGGGTGAGCCCCTCGCGCATGTCGTACCCGAGGCGCAGGCTCCACTTCTCCCAGGTGACCAGCGGGCCGTCGACCGTGAAGCTGGGGCCCTCCGGCTGGGTGATGTGGATGGGCCGCTGCGTGGTGCGGTGCGGGCCGTGGTGGTAGTCGCCGGGCTCCTCGGGGATCGGCTGGGGTCCGGTGTCCACGATCTCCATGACCGCGCCCTTGACCAGGTCCACGTACGCGACCAGGCCGTCCACGGGGTGGGCCCACGGCAGGCTCTCGGGCGTGGGCATCCGGTGCGCCAGCACCCTCGCCACCCGCCTGCCCTCCTCCTTGGCGAGTCCGAAGTGGCCCGCGCTCAGCGCCGCCAGGTAGACGGTCGCCGGATCCTCGATGCCCCTGCGCCGCAGCGCCTCCGCCCACTGCGCGTCCTCTCGCAGCACCCGCCTGACCAGGGCGTGCTCCTCGTCCAGCATCGGCACCTGGCCGTCGGTGACCGGGTCGATCGGCCTGCGCGCCTCGACCGTGCCCCCGCTGATCGACACGATCACGTCCTCGGCCGCCTCCGTGGCCAGGTCCAGGAGGAAGGCGCGGGCACGGCGCTCGACGGGGGTTTCCGGTCCGTACGTCAGCACCTCGCCCTTCGGCGGCTCCTCGAGGCCGAGATAGGCCACCCGTACCGTGTCGGTCAGCAGGCCCTCCGCGACCAGGATCCGCCTGACCTCGTCGATCTCCTGGGGAGCGAGGGGGTCGAGCGGATGGGGGACTTTCCCGGTGGACAGGTGCAACGTTCCGCCCCTTTCTGCTGCCGGAACGTTCCGGCAAGGTTTCGGCTAACTTAATTGCGCCGCCGGACGGAGACAAGACCCAAAAGCCACCCGAAACAGACCGTTTACCGGAGCGGTTGGGGAACGGAGCCCCGCCTTGCCCCGAAGAGAGCGGGCGATCGGGCCGCTACCATCGGGGCGTGCAGGCAGACGAGCGAGCAGGACGCGGTGCGCGCGCGGCGGAGGAGCCCGTCACGATCCTCACCGTCGCCCGGGAGGCGGGGGTGTCCAAGACGACGGCCTCCGACGCGCTGCGCGGCTCCGGGCGGGTGTCGGAGCACACCCGGGAGGCGGTCGCGCGGGTCGCGGAGCGGCTCGGCTACGTGCCCAACGGCTCGGCCAGGCACCTGCGCAGGGCCAGCACCGGCACCATCGGCCTGCACGTGCCGGAGGTCCTGACCCGCTCCTCGTACTACATGTCGTTCGTGTTCGGCGTGGTGGAGCAGGCGGCGCGGCACGACTACGACGTCACGCTGATCACGTCCGGCCAGCGCCGCTCACGGCCGCCGCGCGTGGACGGCCTGGTGCTCGGCGACCCGCTCGGGGGCGACCCGGTCGTGGAGAGCCTGATGGCGACGGGGCTGCCGACGGTCTCGTGCGAACGCTTCCCCGGCTCACGGCAGCCCGACGGGGTGGTGTGGTCGGAGCACGCCGCGATGCTGGCCCGCCTGCTCGACCACCTGCGTGAGTCGGGCGCGGCGCGGCCGGCGCTCATCGTGGCCGGGGACGAGAGCGACTGGGCGGGCAGCGTGCACCGGGGTTACCTGGAGTGGTGCGCCGCGCACGGGGTCGTGCCGCTGGTGCGGCGGGTGTCGTTCGACGCTTCGGGCGACGAGGTCAGAGCCGCCGCCCGCGCCCTCCTCGACACCGCCGGACCGGGCACGGCGACACCCGGCCTCCGGGAGTCGCGGGAGGGCGACGGGCCGCTGGACGCCCTGGTGTGCGCTCCCGCCGGGGCGGCGGCCGAGGTGGCGCCGTTGCTGCGGGAGGCCGGCGCCAACGTGCTGCTCGCCTCCTGCGTGGACAACGCCGCCACCCGCCAGTCGGACCCGCCGATCACCGCGATCGACCTACGCCCGAAGGAAGCGGGGGCGAGCTGCGCGGAGCTGCTGTTCGAGCTGCTGTCCGGGGCCGCGCCGATGGGCACCGAGCGCGTGCACCCGATAGAGCTCAACCTCCGCGCCTCGACCCGCCCCCGTCCCTAGCGGCTCAGCCGAAGTTGACGTCGCTGCAGAAGTAGAACGACTGGTCCATGTGGGAGGCCTGCCAGATCGTGTAGATCACGTGACGGCCGGTGCGCGAGCCCTTGCTGATGTTGTTGATCATGTACACGTCGCTGGGCGCGTACTTGGGAGTCGTGCGGACCAGTTCCAGATTGTTCCAGCCCAGGGGCGTCGTGAGGGCGTCGTAGCCCTGACGGGTGATGTAGACCCTGATGTAGTCCGCGCCGTGCCTGGCCTGGTCGTTCAGGCGGATGTTGAACGTGCTGCCGAGGTTCGCCATCGTCCACGGTCCCGGCTTGTCCATGGAGCGGTAGCGGCCGCCTTCGGTCAGGCCGGCGCTGCACAGCTGGCCGTTGGGGATGACCGCCTCATGGTTGCCGCCGACCCCGTTGCGATAGAGGCCGTTCCAGTTCCACATGGCGTTGGTGTTGTCCTGCCACGCCTGCCAGCACATGGGGTCCTGCTGCTGCATGGCCGGATTCTGGAAGTCGTTGCCCCAGCGCAGCCAGCAGCCGTAGTTGCGGGAGGCGGGGTCCACGACCGAGCCGTGCGCCGAGGCGGAGCCGGCAAGGGGGATGACGATGATCATCGCCATGGAGAGCAGCAGAGCCAGGGCGCGCCGCGCCCAGGGGTGGGGTCCTTTGGGCATAGTGCGATCTCCGTGTTCCGGTCGGGGGGGTTCCGGTGGTAGGGAGCGCTCCGCGGGGCGACAGTATCTGACGGCATGAGTCCGCACAAATGACGGATCATGTCAACGCGCCGCTCTGGTGCCGGATTACAGGTCGATATCCCGGATGAGCAGCGGAAAGGGCTTTCCCTTAGGCCCTCAAACCGGTGAAACTTTCACCACCCCTCCATTTCGGACAGTGTTCATTCGGAAACTTAGGGTAGGGAAATCTCGGCAAGTAGCATGTGAGCGAGGGCAAGGTTCCCGATACTTGGTGGGTGACCGCAATGGCGACGATGGAACCGACTGCGGGGCGCGAGGTTGTCCTTCCTCCGCTGCCGTACACGGTCGACGACCTGCTGAAGTTCCCCGACGACGGGAACCGCTACGAGCTCTTCAACGGGAGCCTACTGGTGAGCCCTGCCCCCACAAAGCTGCACCAGCTTGCCATCACCCAGCTGCTTCTCATTCTCGCAGAGGCGGCACCTCCCAAGGTGATGCCCCTTTCAACCGTTAACCTACGGGTTACGGACAAGGACTACTACATCCCCGACTTTGTCGTCGTCACCCAAGAGTCGATGCACACCGACGAGCTCATGTTCTCGCCAGAAGAGCTCCTGCTTGCGGTGGAGGTGGTCAGTCCGAGCACCAGGATGAGGGACAGGGTCCTCAAGGCCACGGCGTATGCGGCGGCGGGCATCCCCGTCTATTGGCGGATCGAATTGGGCGAAGGGCCGACTCTCTACGTCTACGAGCTCAACGGCGACAGCTACGACCCACCGACCGCCTACAAGGCCGGTACCGTCGCCAACTTGACAGCGCCGTTCCCAGTCAGCTTCGACCCTGCCAACTTGGAGGCGAGCCGCGGCTGACCGTCCTCACGTCGTTGTGAGCCAGAGCCGGAGGAGATGGCGGCGGCGGTGTGGCTCCGGGTGGTCCTCGTAGGCGGTGCGGCTGTGCAGGACGACGTGGTTGTTGAGGAACTGCATGTCGCCCGCCCGCAGGTCCATGGTCAGAGCGAAACGGGTGTCGTTGGTCAGCTCGTCGAGGAGGGCCATGGCCTCCTCCTGCGCCGGGGTGAAAGGCGGCACGGTGGTGCCGCGCTGGGCCGAGCGCAGGTAGTCGGGGCCGTACGCGACCGACACCCTTCCGTCGCCGTCAACCGTGCAGATCGGCTTGGTGGAGAAGCTGTCCGGGCCGTCGCCGGTGCGGCGGTCGTGCCACCACGGCTGGTAGAGAAGCTCCGCCAGGTCGGGGCGGGTGCGGACGAGCGCGTTGTGCACCGACACCGAGCTGACGATCGCGCTGAGCCCGCCGGATTTCGCCGGGCGCACGCAGAGGAGGGCCACCACGTCCGTCGGGTCGCTGTGGAAGCCGAGACGGCCGCTGTGCTGGTAGCTCTTCGCGCGTGACGGGTCGGCTCCCGTGTCGCGGACGTGCATGAGCGGCCGCGCGCCTGGACCCTGCGGGACGATGGCGCCGACGTGGCGGGCAAGGCCGAGCGCGGCCCTCTCGCTCTGCCGCTCGGTCATCTGCTCCACGGGCACCCCCTGGACCAGCACGAAGCCCCGGCCGTGCATGAGCTCGTCGCGGACCCGGTGGAGGGTCGGGGCGAGCGTCGGCAAGGGGAAGCCCTCTTCGGAGTCGCAGGCGGCGAGCACCTCTCGCCTGTGCGCCTCCGTCAGCGGGATCCGCCAGGCGTCGCCGTCGCGGAGCTCCGCGCCAAGCCACTCCCCCGGTCCCACGACCTCCGCGACCGCCATCGCCGCCACCGCCTCTCAGCCGACTGTTCTCACCATGCCCTTCTTCGCCGGTGGCCGCAGCACCTCATCGCCCAGAGCGGAAGGAGTCGGAGGCGCGGGCGGCCCGCGACGTGTAGACCGTCACCTCGTCCGGCTGCACCAGCCCGTCCTGGATGGCGCAGATGAGCAGCTTCTCCTTGGTCGGCGCGGGGCGGCCCGCGGCGGCGTACTTGACCCGCGCCCGGTCGATGTACTGGCGTACGGTGCGCTCCTTGATGCCCATCCTGGCCGCCACCGACGCCTTCGACATCGACTGGAACCAGAACAGCAGGGCCGCACGCTCCTTGTCCGACAGCTGCGGCCGGTGCGGGCCCTCGTCCGTGGCGATCGCCTGGGCCATGGGCAGGGTGACGCTCGGCCGGTCGGCCGCCACCTCCATGATGGTCTCCAGACAGGACTCCCGCGTGGCCCGCCCCTTGCCGATGAAGGCCGAGGCGCCCGCGTCCAGCACCGCGCGTACGGTCTCCGGCTCCTCGTGCTCCGAGAAGACGATGACCCGCTGGCCGCCCGCGCACAGCCCGGCGACGCGGTCCACGACCATGGTGCCGTTGAGGTTGAGGTCCAGCAGGAGCACGTCGGCCGCCACGCCGCGGACCGACTCGATCGTCGGCCCCTGGGCGACCAGCCTGACCTGGCCCGGCTCGGCGAACCACGACCTGACGCCGTCCACCACCACCTGATGGTCCTCCACCAGGGCGACCGTCACCCGCCCCGCCGCCCCGCTGCGATCTGCCCCCGGCTCCGTCTCCCGTCCCATCCGTCCGTCCGTCCCCAGTTCCCTCGCCCAGCCGATCCGGCCCGTCCCAGTTCCGTCGTTCCCTAGATCGGGTACGTTACGGGTTCGCGCGCCGGCCCCCCTCCGGTCGGCGCGCTCCCCGCCCCACCCCTCATGGGCCCTGCCAGATGCTGTTGACCCACACGTCGCCGTCCTGCCGCTGGTAGGTGACGATGACCCCGCTCGGCTCGCGTACCGGGACGGCGCTGACGGGCAGGTCGTCATTGTCCGCCACGACGGCCACGCTCACCATGGTCGACATCGCCGACACGGTCACCCGGGCCCGCGACCGCGCGCCGTCCAGCGCCCGGACGGGCGCCCTGAGCAGGTCCTCCCGTACGCCCTTCGGCAGCACCGGCATCCGCTGCCCGAACGGCGGCGCCGTCACCAGCACCTGGCGCCGCTCCGCCGCGTCGATGCGCTCGCGCAGCACGGACACCAGCTCGTCGGGTACGTCCTCCCGTTCCGTGATGAGCCTGCGCAGCCGCATGGCCCCGGCCGTGCAGTCCTCGCGTACGCGGGGATCCCCCGGATCGGCCCCGTCTGCGAGCTGATCGAGCAGCGACTCCGCCACTTCACGGATCGCGGCGTAGCGGCGGAGCCGGTCGGAGTGGATGCGGTGGGCGGACTCCCGCCAGGCGTCGTCGGCGGCCAGCCGGCGGGCCAGCAGCGCGGCGTCCTCGGCCCTGACCCGGAGCGTGTGGCAGCCCGCCGCGTACCCGAGCTGGAGCGTGGCGCTCCCGACCACGACCATGAGGTACCTGGCGATGGAGATCCGGTCGACCGTGCCCGTCACGATCATGGCGGTCAGCATGATGCCGGCGTTGGCGGACAGGAACGCGATCAGCTCGACCCGCCACCGGGGCCGGTTCCACAGGAGCATGACACCGAGCCAGCCCACCGAGCCCCAGCCCCAGTCGGCCGGGGCGAGCAGGCCCTCCGGGCGGCCGGACACGATCACCGCGACGTCCACGGCCAGCGCGGCGGCGGCCAGCGGGCCCACCCTGGCCGGGCCGCCGAACGTTTTCGCCAGCGCCCGCGCGGCGATCACCCCGATCGCCGCGTAACCGATCCACGCCGCCGCGGCCAGTGCCGGCCAGCGGAAGGACGGCCAGCCCGAGATGGTGACGGTGAGGTCGTAGCCGAGGTGCCAGGCCGCGGCGATCACCACGGCGCCGAGCGCGGTGTAGCTGGCGTACCGCTGGGCGACCTCCTCGATGTCGTCGATCACGGCCGCCACCACAGGCTCACCCGGGTGCCTTCGTCACCGGAGCGGATGTCGGCGCCGGCGTTCGGCAGCGAGCGCATCGTGTCGAGGATCGACCCGCGTACGCCGAACCGGTCCGGCGGCACCCGCGCGAGGTCGAAGCCGCCACCCGTGTCCGCGATCTCCACCCGGATCTCCCCGTCGCGGCTGCTGGAGACCAGCTCGGCCTCGCGCACTCCGGCGTGCAGCGCCACGTTGGACAGCGCCTCGGTGACCGCGCGGGCGAAGCGCTCGGCGACCTCCCCCGGCACTGTCTCCGGCGTCAGCCGCCTGCGTACGGCCAGCCCCGTCGCGCGTCCCGCCACCTCGTCGAGCAGGGCGTCCAGGGCGATGGGCGCGGAGCGGGCGCGCGGTCTGTCGCGCAGCTGCTCCAGCGCCGCCAGATCGGCCGCCGCCTGCCGGCGCAGTGTGGGCGAGTGCCGCTCGTACGTGCCCAGCCCGACCATCGTCAGCGTGTGCAGCGACGTCTCGTGAACGCTGCCGACCTGGCGCAGCTCGTCCTCGCGCCGCAGCCGTTCGACGATGAGGGCGATCTCGGCGCGGGCGCTGTCCCGCAGGAACGCGTCCGCCGAGGCGGCGGAGCGGCGCAGCAGCGTCATCAGCACCGCGATCGCGAGGATCTGCACGAGGTGGATCAGCAGCGTCCCGGCCACATCCTGGTACGGGGCGGCCAGCCGCATCCCGGCCAGGTACGCCGCCGCCACGAGCAGGCCGACGGGCACCGCCGCCCAGGGCCGCCACGTGACCCCCGAGACGACGATGGTCATCGTGACCAGCCCCGCGATCCAGCTCGATCCCCCGTCGAGCGCCGCGCCCGCGACGAGATGGCGCTGCGCGAGGCAGAGCGTGACCGTGATGGCCGCGTCACCCGCCACCAGCCAGGCGGGAGTCCGTGCCCTGCGCCGGGCCACGCGCAGGAACAGCCCGGTCCACACGAGGTCGATCGCCAGCGCGGGCGCCAGCCACGCCGCGGACACCGGCGGGACGGCGCCGAGGAGCGCGGCCACGACCGCCACGAGGCCCACCACGCCCCGCGCCCCGGCGCAGGTGCGGGCGATCGTCCGCTCCATGTGCCTGGCCGCCGAGTCGTATCGGGTGGAACCGGAGTGAGACATGGGCCGCCTGCTCGCGATGAGAGCACAAGACGGGCTTTACGATAACGCATCCGGCATGAGTGAGCACGCTGTGAATACACCCATTTTGTGGAGGCTGGTGGAGACAGGGGGCACATGGTGGTTTCCTCGGTCCGGCTCTTCTGGCACCGTCGCTCACCGGGCCGCTGGTGGCATGACGGCTGATCGGCCGTCATCCGCTACGACGGCCGATCAGCCGTCAGTCGCGTCTCCTCCACAAGAGCGTGTACTGGGTGCGGGTCGCGAACGATGCGACGAGAGGGGACCTCATGACCTTCCTGGTGATCTCGATCCTGGTCGGCTGCCTGTCGGTGATGACGGCCCGCGGCCGGCAGGGGAACTGGCCGTCCGGCATGCCGGTGACGCGGCCGCGGCTGGTGACGGCCGGCGGCACGTACGCGGGCCGGCGCGGGCGGCAGACGGACGCGTACGTCATCCAGGAGCGGCTGGTCGCGGTGGCCCACGGGGCGAACGGCGAGCCGGCCTGCACGGCCGCGGCCCTGGCGCTGGGCGCGGTGGTCGCCGCCAGGCCGCAGTACCAGGAGGACCTCGACGAGTGCGCGCAGCTCGCGCACCGTGCCGTGCGCACCGCGGCCCTGCGGAACGCCTCGACGCCCGAGCTGGTCAGCACCCTGGACGTGGTCGTCCTCGAGCCCGGCGAGCGCCCGTCCCTGCGCTTCGTCCACGTCGGCGACGGCGCGATCTGGCACTGCGCGAAGGGCGCGGAGCCGCAGCCGCTCACGACGTCGCACTCCTTCGGCGAGCCCGGGAAGGAGGGCCGGCTGCTGCGCGGGCTCGGCCTGCCGTCGGCGCTCAACCCCGAGGCCGGATCCGTCCCGCTCCGCCCGGGCGACCGTGTCGTCATCGTCTCTGACGGCGTGGTCAGGGCACTCGGTGCGGCGCGCATGAAGGAGCTGTTCACCGACGGCGTGTCGCCCGGCGCCTGCCTGGACCGGCTGTACGACGAGATGGCCGCCGCCGAGCCGGAGGACGACGCAACGGTGATCATCGCCGACTACGTCACGGCTTGAGTACGGGGGTACTCAGGCGGTTCCACCGGCGCTCGGTGACGATCGGAGGGAATCTCCCACTGGACACCGGAGGGCTCGCGATGAGCGCCATATTCGGAGAGACGCTGAGCTTCACCCAGGCGGAGGGCGAGGAGGTGCGGCTCGTGGTGTTCGGGGACGAGCACTACGCCCGCTACGAGACTCTCGACGGCTACACCAGCGTCTACGACGCCTCCGCCGGCGCCTACTGCTACGCCGACCTGAAGGACGGGCGATTCCAGTCCACGGGGGTCAGGATCGACTCCTACGACGCGCCCGGCGGCGTGCCGCGCCACCTGCGCGAGTCGGGCCCGGTCATGGCCGAGGCGCACCGGCGGCGCAGGCCGGGCACGCTCTCGGCGGAGGCGGAGGAGGACTCCGCGCTGACGTTCGGGCCGACGGGCGGGCTGCTGGAGGGCCGCAGGCTCAGCGTCGGCTCAGTGCGCGGCCTGACGATCCTCGTCGACTTCCCCGACCAGGCCACGACGGTGACCCCGGCGCAGGTGGACGCGCTGCTCAACGCCCCCGGCTATCACGAGAACGGCAACGCGTGCTCGGTCAACGAGTACTACAAGACCATGTCGAGCGGCCTGCTGGACTTCACCAACGACGTCGTGGGCCCGTTCAGGATGAGCCACGACATCACCTTCTACGCCGACCCCGCCAATTTCGACGTGCTGGTGCCGGAGGCGCTGCGGGCGGCCGTCGACTCGGGCATCGACCTCACCCGGTACGACTCGCTCGGTCAGCAGGTAGTGGACGCCCTGATCGTCCTGTACGCCGGCAAGACGCAGTACATCAAGGACAGCGTGCTGTGGCCGCACAACAGCGTCGTCGAGCTGGAGTTCGGCGACATGCGCACGCACTTCTACCTGGTGACGAGCATGGGCGAGAGCCCCGAGCAGCTCACGATCGGCACGTTCTGCCACGAGAGCGGGCACCTGCTGTGCCGCTTCCCCGACCTGTACGACTACGGCCGCCGCGACGGCGACGACTTCACCAGCTCGGGCCTCGGCCTGTACTGCCTGATGAGCGCCGGCAACCACCTGGACGGCGGCAAGACGCCCGCACCTGTCAGCGCCTACCTGCGCGACCTGGCCGGCTGGTGCCCTGAGAAGACGGATCTCAACCTTGGAGGCGTGTTCCAGGCCGAGCACGGCGACTATCGCAAGGTGTTCCGCTACTCGACCGGGACGGACGAGGAGTACTTCCTGGTGGAGAACCGCTCCAAGCTCGGCTTCGACCTCCACTCGCCGGCCGGCGGTCTGGCCGTGTACCACTGCGACACCCGCGGCTCCAACGAGCTGCAGGACGGGACGCCGCTGCACCACTACCAGATCGCGCTGCTGCAGGCCGACGGCCACCTCGACCTGGAGAACAACCTCAACTCGGGCGACAGCCGCGACCTGTACGGCCGGGTGGACGGCACGGCGCTGTCGCACTCGACCGTGCCCGCCAGCCTGCTGTGGAGCGGTGCCGAGTCGGGGTTGACGCTGTCGGCGATCAGCGACCCCGGCCAGACCATCCGCTTCAGGGCGGGCCCGGTGGGCGTGAACGGCGCCGCGTTCAGCTCGGTGTCGCGCCCGGCACTGCGCATTCCCGACAGCGATCCGCACGGCGTGGCCGACACGATCACGATCGAGGCCGAGGGGACCGTACGGACGCTGAAGATCCTCATCGACCTCGACCACAACCACCCCGAGGACCTGCGGATCGTGCTCCACTCGCCGACCGGCCGGCGCATCGTCCTGGCGCACCGGGAGGCCGCCCTGGACACCTCGAAGCTGCTGGAGTACGCGACCGAGCCGCCGTCGGCCGTCACTCCGCTGGTGGGCCAGCCGGCAGGGGGCGGGTGGACGCTCCTGGTGAGCGACCTCGCCCCCTCGCACGCCACGGCCGGGATCCTGAGCGCCTGGCGGCTGGACATCGTCACGGGCACCTGACCACGTACGGTCCCGGAGCGCGCGTCATGGGCGGCCTGACGCGCGCTCGACAGAGTGACCTGAGATATTCCTTGACGAGAATATTCGTCATAGTGAATACTTCTGGGCATGGACGCAATCCTCACCGCTCTGGCCGACCCGGCCCGCTGGCGGCTCGTGGGCCTGCTGGCTGAGCGGCCCCGGCCGGTCGGCGTTCTCGCCCAGCTCGCTGAGGCGCGCCAGCCGCAGACGACCAAGCACCTGCAGGCGCTTGAGCGTGCCGGCGTCGTCACCTCCCAGCGCTCCGGCCAGCGCCGCGTCTACGCGCTCCGGGCCGCACCCCTGCGGGAGCTGGCGGCCGCGCTCACTCGGCTGGCCGACACAGCTGAGCAGGCCGGTGGCCCGCGCGAGACCTACGACCGCTACGAGCTCAGCCTCCACGCGGAGCGGCTCGCCGCCGAGAAGCCGGGCTGGGCCGACGGCCGCTCGTTCCGGTTCCACCGGTCGCTGGCGGCGGGACCGGAGAAGGTCTGGCGCCACCTGACCGAGGCCTCGCTGCTCGCCCACTGGTGGACGCCGGATGACCTGCGCGTCTCCGAGCTCGTCTTCGAGGCACGACAGGGCGGGCGAATCGTGCATGAATACCGCGATGCCGAAGATGTCGACGGCTCCGACCTGATCGCCGGGCGCGCGCTGGGAGTCGTCGAGGACGTACGCCCCGGTGAACGCCTGGTCTACCGGCTCTCCCCGCAGCTCGCCGACGGCAGCCCCGCCTTCACCGCCCACCTCGCCCTGGACCTCCGGCCCACCGAGACCGGCACAGAACTCGACGTTCACTTCCGCATCACCGACAGCACGGTCGAGTCCGCGGACTTCATCGCAGGCGTCGAGATCGGCTTCGGCCAGAGCCTCGACAAGCTCGCGGCGACCCTCGCCGCGGACACGCACACCACTCACACCAGGAGCACCGAATGACCAACTCGACCGGGCGCAGGGTGACCGCGAACCTGAGCCTTACCCTCGACGGGCGTTACAACGGTCCCGGCGGACCGGGCGATTTCGCCGCGTTCGCCCCTTATGTGACCAGCGAGGTCGCCCGAAACCACATGAACCGCATCTGGGAGAGCGCGACGACGGCGCTACTCGGCCGACTCAACGCCGAGGGATTCATGGGCTACTGGCCATCGGTCGCCGACAACGACAACGCCGACCCTCGTGATCGCGGATACGCCACATGGCTGGTCAACACGGAGAAGGTGGTCTTGTCGACCACCTTGACCGAGGCCCCGTGGGAACGCACCCGCGTGGTGAACGCCCCCGCCGCCGACGTCGTCGCCGAACTCAAGGCCACCGGTGAGGGCGACATTCTCGTCAACAGCAGCGCGAGCATCATCAAACCGCTCCTGGCGGCAGACCTGCTCGACCGGCTCTACCTGATGATCTTCCCCGAGATCGCCGGGGGCGGGCGGCGACTGTTCGACGACGGCCTGCCGGCGACCAAGTGGACGCTCACCCACCAGCAGAGCGGCGAACTTGGCGAGATCGCCATGGTCTACGACAGAGCCCGCTGAGCCCGGCCGATGGCGGCGCACGCCCCGATGAGCGGCAACGGACAGCTTCGCCTCATGCGCCGTGAGGCTGCCCGATAGGGTCTCTACAGTGCGATGGATCATACACTTCCGAAAGAGCGGAAAGTAATGCAGGCGTACTACCCCGAACTCATAGCGCCGGTGCGAAGGATCGGGAGGCGAGAGTTCGATTTTGCGCGGCACATCGTCGTGATGGGAATTGTCAATCGCACCCCGAACAGCGGTTTGGATCCGAACCGGTCGATGGCGGTCACCGAGGCGGTCGGGAGAGCGGAGCAGGCGCTACGCGAGGGTGCGGAATGGATAGACGTCGGAGGGCGAGCGTTCCGGAGCGACCAGCCGCCTTTGTCCCCGGCTGAAGAGATAGACCGTGTGGTCCCGGTGATCCGGGGCATTCGGGAACTGAGTGATGCGGTGATCAGCGTGGACACGCATCTGCCAGAGGTAGCGGAAGCGAGCTACAAGGCAGGGGCGGACGTGATCAACGATACACACGGGCTCCGCTCTCCCGGCATGGCGGGGCTGATTGCCGAAACGGGAATGAGCGTCATCATCACGCACAGCCTGGGAGGGCCGGGCGAAAAGGTCGTGAGGCCGACCTATGACGACGTTGTCTCAGAGGTGGCGGACTTCCTGCGACAGCGAGTCGACCATGCGGTCGGGTCGGGAATCGAGCCGGGGAAAATCATCATCGATCCGGGGCATGACCTGAACAAGAACACCGAGCACTCGAACGCGCTGAGTCGCCGGCTCGGAGAGATCACGGCCATTGGCTACCCGACTCTGGTGGCGTGCAGCAACAAGCATTTCATCAGAGAAAGCCTGGGTGCGGAGCGAGGCAGCGAAGAACTGAGAACGGGGACGATCGCCGCCAACACCATGTGCGTATATCAGGGGGCGCGGATCGTGCGCGTCCATGATGTGGCGGGGAATGTCGCGGCAATGAAGGCGGCGGAACTGGTCTTGGGCTTGACGGAAAGGTAGAGCCGGCGCTCGCCTCCTCAGAGCCGGGCGCCGAGGGCGACGGTATCGCCGGTGAGACGGATGTCCGCGCGCAGCGGCCGCTCCTGCGCCGACGGCCCGGCGGTGAGCACGATCGTGCCCGGCTCGACGATGCGGCGCAGGTCGATCCCGGTGTAGGAGAACGCGTGCGCGGGCACGTCGAACGCCACCACGCGTTCCTCCCCCGGCTCCAGCGCCACCCTGGCGAACCCGATGAGCTGGACGACGGGCCTGGCGACCTGCGCGACCGGGTCGGAGGCGTAGAGCTGCACCACCTCCTCGGCGGGCCTGGAGCCGGCGTTGCGGACCGTCACGCGGGCCTCGATCGAGCCGCTGGTGGCGCATTCGGCCCGGTCCGTGGTCAGGGCCACGTACGCGATGGCGGAGTACGACAGCCCGTGCCCGAACGCGTACGCCGGGGTGGGGTCGACCGACGTGATGCCCTCGGTCCTCCCGCCGAGCGGCGGCTGCAGGTAGGTGGACGGGTTGACGAAGGGTGTCTCGGGAATCTGCACGGGCAGGCGGCCCGACGGGTTCACCCGGCCGCTCAGCACGCCGGCCACGGCGGCCCCGCCCTCCACGCCGGGGAAGAACGCCTGGACCGCGGCGGCGACCCGGTCCTTGTACGCGCCGAGCGCGTACGGCCTGCCGGAGACGACGACCAGGACGGTGGGTGTGCCGGTCGCCAGGACCGCCTCGACCAGGTCCGGCTGGAGGCCGGGCAGCCGCAGGTGGGGCGCGTCGCATCCCTCGCCGGACGTGCCGCCGCCGAACAGCCCCGCCCGGTCCCCCACGAACACGAGCGCGAGGTCCGCCTCGGCCGCGGCCTCGGCGGCCCCGGCGATGCCCGACCGGTCGTCGCCCGACACGTCGGCGCCCTTCTCGTACCGCACGTCGGCGTAGGGGAACTCGACCCCGAGGCACTCCCTGATGGACGCGACGGTCAGCCCCATGCCGTGCTCCGGGTAGCGGTCGAGCACGTGGTTGGGGAAGGCGTAGCAGCCCATCAGGGTACGCGGGTCGTCGGCGCACGGCCCGATGACCGCCAGCCGGGCGGTCGTGCCGGGGCCGATGGGCAGCAGGCTGTCGGGGTTGCTCAGGAGCACGACAGAACGTTCCGCGATCTCGGCGGCTGTCTTGCGGTTGCGCGGGCTGTCCAGATCGACGCCGTCCGCGCCCTCGGGGACCAGTGGGCCGCCGTCCAGCAGGCCGAGCTCGATCTTCTGGCGCAGGATCCGGCGTACGGACTCGTCGACCGCCGACTCGGCCACCCGGCCGGCGCGGACGTTCGCGACCAGGTGGGGGCCGTACGAGATCGTCTCGGGCAGATCCACGTCGACGCCCGCGGTCAGCGCGACGGCGCCGGCCCCCGCGGCGTCCTCGGCCACCTGGTGCATGGAGGCCAGGAAGGGGATGGACCAGTAGTCGGACACCACGGTCCCCTCGAACCCCCAGTCCTCGCGCAGCAGCCGACGCAGCAGGTCGGCGCTGGCCCCGACGGGCACGCCGTCGAGGTCGGTGTAGGAGACCATGACCGAGCGGGCGCCGCCCTCGCGCAGCGCGATCTCGAACGGCGGCAGGATCACGTCGGCCAGCTCGCGCGGCCCGATGCTGACCGGGGCGTGGTTGCGGGCCGCGCGGGAGGCCCCGTACCCGGCGAAGTGCTTCAACGTGGCGATGACCCCGGCCCCCTCCAGGCCGCGTACGTAGGCCGTGCCCAGCCGGCCCACCAGGTGCGGATCCTCGCCCAGGGACTCCTCCACCCGCCCCCACCGATAGTCACGCACCACGTCCACGACCGGCGACAGCCCCTGGTGCACCCCCGCCGCCCGCAGGTCCGCGCCGATCGCCGCCGCCATCCGCTCGACCAGATCGGGGTCGAACGTCGCCGCCCACGCCAGCGGCGTCGGATACGCCGTCGCCCCGAACGTGGCGAACCCCGTCAAGCACTCCTCGTGCGCGATCGCCGGAATGCCCAGGCGGTTGGCGGCCACCACCCGTTCCTGAAGCTCCCGCAGCCGGGCGGCGCCCTCGGCGACGGACACCGGCGCGGTGCCGTAGACGCGGGTGAGGTGGCCCAGGCCGTGACTCAGCTGCTCTTCCAGCGTCTCCGCGGCCTTGAACCGGTCCTGCAGGGGCGCCACGTTGCCGTCTCCGCCGACCTGGAGCCAGATGGAGCCGAGCTGCGCGACCTTCTCCTCCAGCGTCATCTCCGCGAGGAGTGCCTCCACGCGTTCGCCGACCGTGCGTGCGCTGTCCCGCCAGGGCGCGAGGCCCGGAGCGTTCACTGATGTCATCGCATTCCTTCTGAAACTTTCGAAGGCCCAAACCGATCACTGATTTCGGACTCTAGATGTCCCTCTCAGAGGCCGTCAAGAATATTTCGGAGAGCTACCGAAACTTTCGGACACTACCGGGCCGCCCCGGTCATGCGGAGGCGCCCGCTCCACTGCGCTGAGAGCGGGCGCCTTTCGTGCAGCGGAGAAGGTCAGGCCACGTGCTCCTCGGCCTCCCGGTGGAGCGCCTCAAGGTCGAACGCGCCCGACTTGACCGCTGCGGTGAACGCCACCCAGTCGCGGCGCGGGACCTCCAGCACCAGGTCCGGGTTGTCCTCGTGGATGATCTCCACGTGGTCGTTGATCCGCTTGGCCGCGACGCGGCCGGCGTCTTGAGTCATGCCGCACTCCCTTCCAGTGCACTGCGGGTTTCCGCCCCTGTCTCCTTCGCAGGACGACCGAGGCGGCTTCGGGCAGCCTTCCATCCCGACCGTGGCCTCGGCCACTGGTGGGGGCGGGAGTGCGGATGGAAAAACCCACTCGCGGGGGTCCATCTCTTGACCTGGGATGCAAGATTGACGCACCCGCGCGGCCGGTGACTGCAAGAGCCTTGAAAGCGGGGAGTTAGTGGCGGGGCCTAAGTTACGCATAAATCGAAGACCGGCACCCTATAAAAGGACATGTCATGAACTTGACCCCAGAGCGGCAAACGCGGGTTTTCGGAACGCGGAGCGTCCGCATCACGTAGGCATCCACTTCCCGGCCGATCACGCGCGAGCGACGTGCCGGGCGATCAGGGCGAAGCGGTGGGCGTTCGCTCGCAGCGGGCGGCCGCCCGCCATCTCCGCGTGCAGCGCGCGGAGCCGGTCCTCGTACTCCTCGACGGTGAAGCCGGGAATCTGCCACGAGACGACGCGGAGGTAGAGGACGAGCGCGCCCACGTCGTTGATCGTGACGGGACGGCTCGACTCCCGGCGCCAGGTGACGTCGAGCCCGGCCTCGGTGAGGGCGGCGGACGCGGTCGCGAGGTCCCAGCCGTGGTCCTCGTGCGGCGGCGCGTCCAGGGCCTGGTTGATCTCTTCCAGGTCGCGCCCTCCCACCTGCTGGGTGACGTACGTGCCGCCCGGGGCGAGGAGGCGGCGGATCTCGCGCGGTTCGTACGCCTCGTGCCGGTTGACGATCAGCTCGAACGAGCCGTCGGGGAACGCGGAGCTCACCTCGGCCACCTCGACACCCAGGGGCTCCAGACGGCGCCGGGCTATCGGGACGTTGGGCGCGTACCCCTCGGTGGCGGCGGTACGGGGCGGGAGCGGGGCCAGGGACGACAGCAGCTCGCCGCCTCCGGTGCCGAGGTCGAGCAGGGACGCCGCCTTCGGCAGCCGCTCGCGCACCAGCTCCTCGTAGTCCCACGGCAGGTCGTCGGCGGTGGTCATCCGACCGCGGAAGACGGCCCAGTCCCAGCCTTGGAACGGCGTGGTCAGCGCCTCGCGGATCAGCTCCTCATAGCCCATGCCGCGATCATGCTTCGTGGCGGGACCGTCTCGCACGCCCTTTTCCGTGGCGGGGCGGGGTGCTCTCGCGCAGGACGACCCGTGCCGGGAGCGGCACGTCCGGCGCACCCTCGTCGTCGGAGAGCGCGAGCCGCACGGCGGTCAGGCCCGCCTCCTCCAGCGGCACGGACACGGAGGTGAGAGCGGGCACGACGTCCAGCGCCGAGCCGATGTCGTCGAAACCCGCCACCGCGATGTCCACTCCCGGGACCACCCCGGCGTCACGGAAGGCCGCCATGGCGCCGATCGCCATCACGTCGTTGACCGCGAACACCGCCTCCACATCGTCGAAGCCCCGCTCCACCAGCCTGCGGGCCGCGTCGTAGCCGCCCGCGCGGGTGAACGCGGTCTCGATCGCCACCGTCTCGGCCACACCGGCACCGGCCAGGCCCGCGCGGAAGCCGTCGTGACGCTCGCGGGACGTGCGGATCTCGCCAGGGGCGTGGAAGACGGCGAAGCGCCGGTAGCCCGCGTCCAGCAGCGCACGGGCGAGGTCGCGCGCACCGCCGTGGTTGTCGATCGTGACAGTGCCGAACGGCAGGTCCCGCTGGCTGATCATCACGACCCGGCCGCCCGCCGTACGGTACTCCTCCAGCTCCTCGATCAGCGCGTCCCTGGTCGCGGAGCCCGCGACGCGGCTGCCCGCGACGATGATGACGCGCGGCCGCTGCCCCCGGAGCGTCCTGACGATCTCCAGCTCGCGCTCGGGCGACCCGTCCGCCACCGCCATGGTGACGATGAGCCGCGCCGCCTCCGCCGCCCGGGTGACGCCGGCGGCGATGGAGGCGAAGTAGGGGTCGGCCACGTCGCCTATCACCAGCGCGACGGTCCTGGTCGAGCCCTTCGCGATGGCCTGCGCCGACAGGTGCGGCTCGTAGTTGAGCTTGGCCGCCGCCGCGCGCACCCGGCGGGCGTTCTCGGACCTGACGTTGCGCGAGCTGCCGTTGAGCGCGCGCGAGGCGGTCGCGATGGACACGCCCGCCTCACGGGCGACGTCATGGAGGGTGGGCGGGGCCTTGCCGGGGCGCACCGGCCCGCTGTCCATGCCGGTCATCCTGCCGTTACGGTCAACGGGTCGCTCCTGGTCACGCCCGCCGCGTTCGCCAGCTCCGCCACGTACGTGTGCCGGCCCGCCTGCCGGCCCGTGAGCACGGTGGCGGCGCTCTGCGCGGCCGGGGTGGCGGCGTCGAGCGGCTGGGAGTCGACGAGCACGCCGTCCTCGTAGAGGCGGTAGGAGGTGGCGTTGGTGCCCCACCACATGTTCATGCGGATGGTGTAGTCGCCGTCGCCGTCCCAGTTGTCCGAGCTGAGTACGGGCCTGCCGGGATTCGCGTCGGCCACGACGACCTGGGCGGACGTGGTCGCGGTGCGGCCGGCCTGGTTCAGCAGCTCGCCGGTGTAGACATAGGTGCCGTTCCGGCGGCCGGTGACCGCGACGGTGGCCTTCTGGGCCGACGGCGTCTTCGGGGTCAGCTCCCGCCTGGCGATCTCCTTGCCGTTCTCGTACAGGACGAACACGCTGGCGTTGACGCCGTACCAGAGGTTCATGGTCACGTCGTACGTGCCGTCGTGGAGGCCGTTCTTCCAGCCGCTCGTCGTCGAGAGCGCCGCACGCGCGGGCGGCGCGGTGGCGCCGTCCTGCGGCAGCTCGGGCTCCGGACGGGTGACCTTGACCGTGTACGTGGCGTCCGCCGTGCCGTCCTCGGACACCACCTTGATCGCGACCTCGGTGTCACCGACGGGCACCGGGATCGGCGGGGACGCGGCGCCGCTCGCCACCGCCTGGCCCTGGACGGTGATGGCCGCCTTCGGGTCGAGCGCGGTCGGCGTGAACGCGACCCGGTCCTCCGGGGCGGTCAGGGCGTATGCGTGGACGTCGGGGTCGAAGGCCGGTTCGAGCGTGCCCGCGCCGGGGACGAGGCCGGTCAGGGTGGTGTCCTGGGCGAGCGGGCTGCGCCTGATCCGCAGGGTGTGGGTGGCCTCGGTGCCGTCCTCCGCCGTGACCACGATGGGCACCTCGGCCCCCGCCGCCCCCAGCGTGATCGTCCGCGTCGCCTGCGCGCCCTCCGTACGCTCGCCGGAGATGCTCACCGACCTGGCGAACGGGCTGCGCGCCACGGCGGTCACCTCCACCTCGGTCACCCGGGCGGGGACGTCCAGCACGCCGTCCGCCGGCGCGCCCTGACTGGTGTCGACGCCGAGCAGGCCGGTGTCGTCGCGGGCGAGGCCGACGCCCTGGGCGACCCGGATGTCGTCGAGGTGGATGCTGCCGTAGTTGGTGCTGTTGGCGTAGTAGTCGATCTGCGCCACGCCGTCCATGGCGGTCCTGAACGCGGCGACTTGGAGCACCTTCCGGCCGTCGATCAGCAGGTCGAAGCGCTGGTTGACGGTGTCGATCACGGCCGAGACGTGGTACCAGCGGCCTGGCTCGTACGCGCCCACCGTGCGGGTCGTCGTGCCCGCGTAGGCGACGATGGTGTTCTTGGTGAAGGCGAGGCTGACGGCGTTCTGACCGGCGGCGTTCCTGACGTAGGGAACGGCCCACCAGTGGTTACCGGAGGTGTAGGGCTGCTCGCTCATGACTCGTGCCTCGACGGTCACGACGCCCTTCAGCGCGAACGCCTGGGAGACGCTGGTGCTGCCGCTGTTGGCCGTACGCGTGAGCTTCAGGCTCCTGCCGCCCGGCGTCTCGACCACCTCGACGCTCCCGCCCGCACCGCTCACCACGAGCCCGTCGCCGCCGGTCAGGGGTCCTGCCGGCAGGTCGTCGAAGTCGTGCACGGCCACGTAGTCGGGGACCGGGCGGACGAGCAGCAGCGCGCCCGCGTCGGTCGCCGTGGCCGCCGTCACGGTCAGCCCGGACCGGGTGGCGGCCACGTATCCGCCGGACGAGGCGCGGATCTGGTACCCGTCCCCGGCCGGGACGTTCTCGACGGTGAAGGCGCCGTCGGCGCCGGTGGTCGCGGTGCCGAGCGTCTGGTCGCCGTCCTTGACGGTGACCGCCGCGCCGGGGAGCGGGCGGGCGGCCTGGTCCAGGACGCGCCCGGTGACCGTGCCGACCGTGCCGGCGGGGGCCATGGCCAGGTGGACGGTGGCGGTGTTGCCCGGGCGCACGTCCACGGTCTCGGTGGCCGTCGCATAGCCGTTCCTGGTGGCGGTCACCACGACGTCCTCGGCGAAGGGGAGGTCGATGATCGCGAAGCGTCCGTCGGCTCCGGTGGTCGCGCTCCTGCCCGCCGCCGTCACGGCCGCCCCTGCGACGGGGGTGCCCGCCGGGGTGCGTACGGTGCCGATGACGGACTCGGTCGTGGCGCCCTCGGCCGTGGTGTACTCGAAGGCCCCGATGTCGGGGCCGCCGTTGTAGAGCGGGGTGCCGGCGAAGTCACGGCCGCCGTTCCCGCTGATCTCCGCGCCCGCGTCGATCGCGTACGAGCCCGAGGAGACGCGCAGGCCGTACGCGGTGTCGAGCCGGGGGCCCGACTCCGGCGTGCCGTACGGGCCGTCGAGCGGCGCCTTGGCGAACAGCGGGTCGGCCACCACGGCGTCGGCGTCGCCGGCCGGGACCGCGAGGTCCGCGCCGCCGTACAGGTTGTGGCTGTAGGCGATGGTCGGGCTGGTCGTCAGCGTCGCTGGGCGCGTGGAGTACAGGAGGTTGTTCGTGATGTCGTAGCGGGCCTCGATGTACGTGCCGTACCCGTAGATGAGGTAGTCGCTCTTGTCGTTGTAGATCGTGTTGTTGTAGACCTTGGCGGTCGCGGCCCGGTCGGAGTGCAGGTAGATCTGGTAGCGCGTGTTGCTCGCGATCACGTTGTTCCTGACCACGGCGTCGCCGAACGCGAACTGGCACAGCAGCACGCCGTCGCCGTTGCCGTGCAGGTAGTTGTACTGCACGACCTGCCGGGTGGTGCCCTTGTCCGGGTCGATCCCGTTGGAGTCGGCGCCGCCGGCCTTCTGCTGCGTCTCGTACACCTCGTTGAACTGGAACGTCACGTCGTCGGCGTAGTACGACTCGATGCCCGAGGTGCCCGCGCGGTAGACGACATTGTGCTCGACCAGCGCGCCCCTGACGTTCGTGAGGTACATGCCGTTGCAGCCGTACGCGGTGTCGGCCTGGGTGATGTGGTTGTTCCTGACGACGATGTTCGTGTGCGGCGTGAACTTCGGGTCGTCGGCGCTCTGCCGGGTGCCCCAGCCTGTGGCCGTGGCGATCGTCTCGCCCGCGTCGTTCTTGCCGTCCCCGGTGTACTGCTTGACCACGATTCCGGCGAACGAGGTGTTGGCGATCGTGGAGTTCTGGACGACCACGTCGTTCAGCACGGTCGCCTGGTCCGGCGGCGCGTGGATGTCGGGCACGGTCGTGTCGAACACGATGCCGCCCGTCTTCTTCGAGCCGTCCCAGCCGGTCTTGAAGCGCACGCCGGGCGCGTTGTTGTCGGTGCTGCCGCTGATCCAGTTGACCTGGCCGGTGACGTCGTGCACGGCCACGCCGTCGATGACGAAGCCGTCGAGGGTCTGGCTGTTGTCGCCGGAGACGTGGATGCCGCGCAGATCGCGCAGGTTCTCGCCGGGGGTGCCCGTCGGCGGGACCTCGTTCGTGACCTCCAGGTTGCGGATGGTCCAGAACTCCTGGTTGAACAGCCGGACGGCGTCGCCGACCTGGCCCGCGCCGTCGATGCGGGGCTTGGCGCCCGCGCCGTACCTGTCGACGGTGATCGGCGCGCCGCTCTCGCCCGAGCCCTTGGGCCAAAGCTGGCCCGTCCACCGCTGGCCGGCGCGCAGGAGGATGCGGTCGCCCGGGCGGAAGGTGGTCTCGTTGACCTTGCCCAGGCTCTTCCAGGCGTGCGCCTCGTCGAGGCCGGATGCCGCGTCGTCGCCTGCGGTGGCGTCGACGTAGTACGTGGTGCCCGCAGAAGCCGAAGCCGAAGCCGAGACCGAGGCCGAGGCCGTGGCGGGTTGGACGAAGGTCGCGATCATGGCAGTGGCCGTCAACAGGGTGCGTAACGTGGGCATCGCCGGGCTCCTGGGGGGTGTTCGGCGCGCCTCGCCGCGGAGGCGCGCCGGTCGGGCGATCAGCTCGGTTTACGGGGTGTGGACGATGGGGTTGGCCACGTCGTGCGCACGCAGGTGGCCGCACATGCCCCACCGGTCGTGCGCCGGGCTCTCCATCAGGGCGGACCGGCGCAGGTGCGTGCCGTCGCCGAGCTCCAGGGCGTCGAGGATGCCGGCCGTGCGGCGGGCCTGCTCGGCGACGGTCTCCTCCCAGATGGCACGCCAACCCGCCGCCTTGGGGCGGACGAGTGCGATGGCGTGGTCGTAGAAGCGGTGGAGCGGGGCCAGGTCGCCCTTGGCGGCGGCATCCGCGAGTTGGAGGAACCCTTCGACGGCCAGTTCCCGCCGCCGCCGCACGGCCTCCTCCTCTCCCTGGGTGGGGAGGGTGGCGGCCTCGCGGTAGCGGTCCGGGTCGGCGACGATCTCCGGGGGGAACGTCATGACCGCGTCGCCGGCCTCGGGGAGACCGGCGTTCGACATCACGACCACCACCTCCAGGCCCGCGCGGTTGACCGCGCGGTGGATGGTGCCGGGCGTGAACCAGACGGTCGTCCCGGCGCTCAGCTCCGTCTCGCGCAGCCCGTTCACGTCGAGCGTCTGGAGCGTGCCGTGCCCGCCGACGACCACGTACGCCTCCGTGGAGGCCGTGTGCACGTGCGGCGTGCCGCCCTCCAGCCCGTCGGCGCACGGGCTGCCGGAGTAGACCGACAGCCGGCTGACCGAGGTGCCTCCGGGGAAGGTCATGCCAGCGCCGCCCGGCCCTGCTTGGCCAGCAGTTCGGTCCCTTCCTCGCCCCGGTCGCCATCGGCGATCACGACCGCGTACCGGAACCGCAGCGACTCCCCGTCCGGCAGCTCCACCTCCTCGCTGAAGAACGGCGCCGGGCACAGGCACGCGAAGTCCTCGCTCCGGGCGAACCACTGCGGCGGGTGCTGCGGGTTGGAGGCGGCGTCGACCACGACGATCGTGGAGTGGTCGCCGGTCTCGTCGTGCCTGCCGCGGAAGCCGAACCACTCGGCGCGCGTGCCGCGCAGCTCGTCACCGCCCGCCCCGGCCGGCGACTGGATGGTCCCGTTGGTGAACGACCTGGGGCCGCGCCAGAACAGGCCGCCGTACCCGGCGTTCTCGCGGCCCTTCGTGGTCGGGGAGCCGAACGCGAGCGTGCCGCCCGACACGTTCGTCATCTCCGTCTCGAACACCAGCGCCCATGTCGCCTCGTCCAGCACCTGCGCGGACAGCGACCGCCGCTCCTCGATGACCGGGGCGCCGGCCTGCGAGGTCCAGTCGAGCGTGTGCGCGATCTCGGCCCGCCCGCCGCCGGCCGTCAGCGCGGTCATCTCGCGGTGCGTGGCGCTGCCGTTGTTCTCGAGCTGCACGTAGAACTTCCCGTGCACGTACGTCGGCCCGCCCCAGAAGTTGTGCTCCCCCACGTGCGGCAGCGACCAGGCGATGCCCTTGTGCCAGACGTGGTCGTGCGGCCTGAACAGCGACACCAGCCGGCCGCCGAGGGTGCGGATCGGGTGCAGGTACGGCTTGGGCGACTCCAGCACCGGCGTGTCGGGACGGTAGACGTACGTGAACAGGTCGACGTCGCCCGCCGCGACGGTCACTTCGCGGTCGAGCAGGTGTGTGGCTTGCAGGGTCACGGATTCCTCACTTCCCCCAGGGAGCGCCCGTGCCGTCCATGCGCAGGGCGAACGGGCTGTCAGCGGTGATCTGTCCGGCTCGTACGCGCTCGCCGGTGAAGGCGGAGGTGTACAGCGCGGCGATGAACTCCATCGTCCGGCGGGCGTCCTCGGTGGTCACCGGAGGCGCCTCGCCCCGGTCGAGCGCGTCGTAGACGGCGGCGAGCCAGCCGTCGTGGCCGCTCGGCACGGTGCTGTGCCCCTGCGCCCACAGGTCCGACACCGTCTCCTGGCCGGGCGCCGGGGTCACGGTCCAGTCGTCGTCGGTGTAGCCGTACAGGTGCTCCACCTCGACGGTGGCGCGCTCGTAGTCGAAGCGGAGCCGAGAGGTCTGCCTCGGGGACACGACGGAGTTCACGACCGTGGCGACGGCGCCGTTCTCGAACGTCACCAGCGCCATGGAGACGTCCTCGGTGTCCACCGGGCGTGACTGGCGGGCGGCCACGGCCGTGACCTCGCGCCACGGGCCGAGGATCGAGAAGAGCAGGTCGAACTGGTGGATGCCGTGCCCCATGGTCGGCCCGCCGCCCTCCGACTCCCACGTGCCGCGCCACGGGACCGCGTAGTACGCGTCGTCGCGGTACCACTGGGTGTCGCACGTGGCCAGCAGCGGGCGGCCCAGCTCGCCGGCCTCCTGCAGGCGGCGCAGCCGGAGCGCGCCCGCCCCGAAGCGGTGCTGCAGGACGGTCGCGACGTGCGCCGTGGAGTGGCGCTCCGCCTCGATCAACGCGTCGAACTCGGCGAGCGAGAGCGTCGGCGGCTTCTCCACCAGCGCCGTGACCCCGGCCTCCAGGCACGCGATGGCCAGCGGGGTGTGCAGCTGGGGCGGCGTGCACAGGTGGACGAGGTCGACCTCCTCCTCCCGCAGCAGGTCGTCCAGGCTCGCGTGGGTGCTCGTCACGTCGTACTTCTCGGCGAACGCCGTCACCCGCTCGGCGTCCACGTCGGCCACGGCCACGAGCTCCGCCCGCCCGGACCCGAGGACGGCCTGGGCGTGCGCGTGGGCGATCGCACCGGTTCCGACGATCGCGGCCCGGTACTTCCGTTCTGTCAAGATCATGCTCCTCTATGGGAAAGCGTTTTCCAAGGAAAACGTATTCCGCAGATTTGCACGGGTATTACCTGGGCGTCAAGGGTGCTACCGGACGATCACCCGAGCTGAGGCCGCATGGTGGGGCTCTCCCACGCCCACGCCGCGATCTCCGTCCGGTTGCGCGCGCCGAGCTTGGCCTGGATGCCCGACACGTACCCCTTGACCGTGCTCAGCGAGATGACCAGCTCGTCGGCGATCTCCCGGTTGGTGCGTCCCCTGGCGAGGGCCCGGACGATCTCGACCTCCCGCGCGGTCAGAGGCTGCGCGGGCACGTGGGCTCTGCGGGCGCCGGCGACCTGGCGCAGCAACCGCAGGGTGATCGACGGTGAGATGAGGGCGTCCCCCGCGTACGCGGCCCGCACCGCTTCGACCAGCAGGCCCGGACCCGCGTCCTTCATCACGAACCCGGCCGCGCCGCACCGCAGCGCGCCGTGGACGTACTCGTCCAGGTCGAACGTGGTCACCATGACCACCCGGGGCGGGGCGTCGGCCAGGGCCCGGGCGACCTCGATCCCGTCGAGGCGGGGCATCTGGATGTCCACGAGGCACACGTCCGGGCACGTCCTGCGGGCCTGCTCGATCGCCTCGACGCCGTCGCACGCCTCGGCGACCACGGCGATGTCGGGCTCGTTCTCGAGGATGATCCGCAGGCTGGCCCTGATCATCGGCTGGTCGTCGGCCAGCAGCACCCGGATGGTCATCGGCGTGCGCGGGTGGGAACGGTCGCGCGGACGGCCCAGCCGGAGCCGGGGCGGGGGCCTGCCGTCAGGGTGCCGCCGAGGGCTTCGAGGCGTTCGCGCATTCCGACGAGTCCGTACCCGGCGCGGCGGTAGCGGCGGGCGGCCACCGGCGGGGCGTCGTCCTCGACCTCCACCGTGACCACCCGCTCGTCCTGGGTGATGCCGATGTCCACCGCGCGGGCGCGCGGGGCGTGCTTGGAGACGTTCGTCAGCGATTCCCGTACGACCCGGTACACGGTGCTGCTCACCTCGGCAGACCAGCCGGCCGGATCGGCGTCCAGCCGCAGGTGCGCCCGCGGGCCGTGGCTCTGGAAGCCCTCGATCAGCTCGCCGAGCCGTTCGCCGCCCGCCGGGGCGGGAGCGGGCTCGCGCAGGAGGCCGACCACGCGGCGGGTGGCGGCCAGGGCCTCGGAGCCCGCGGTCTCGATGTCGGCCAGGGAGCCGGCCGTCTTCTCCGGGTGCCTGGCGGTGACGAGGCGGGCGGCCTGGGCCTGGAGCACGACGCTGGTGATGTGGTGGGCCACGACGTCGTGGAGCTCCCTGGCCAGTTCGAGGCGTTCGGCACGCCGTACGCGCTCGGCGACGGTGTGGCGGCGGGCGGCGAGGAGACGGGGGGCGAGCCCGATCGTCAGGGCGGCGAGCCAGGCCAGGCCGGCGAGCACCGGCACGGGCGAGGCGGGGTCGACGAGAAAGCCGCCCGCCACCACGGCCAGGCCCGCGGCCGCGACGGCGCCGGCCGCGCGGGCGGGGAGCGTCCTGACGGCGGAGCCGACGAGCACCGTCAGGCCCAGGGACATGGCGGGGCCGGGCTCGGCGGGCAGGTGGACGACGAGGGTGGCGAGGACGGCGAGCGCCGCCGCGACCAGGCCCGCGACCGCGGTCCACAGCCGGTCGCGGCGGCGCACCAGGGCGAGCACGCACACCACCGCGCCGGCGGCCGCCCCGAACAGCCAGTAGTCGCCGCCCCAGCTGCCGGCGACCCGGTACGCCTGGTAGGCGACGGCCGCCGCGAGCACGACGCCGAGTCCGGCGTCGGCCGCCACCTTGAGCCGATCGGGAACGCGCACGGCGTCCAGGCTAGGAGAGACACCCCGCCGTCTGGTACCGGCCGAAAGTACTGTCCTGGTCCCTGCTTTCCGCCGATGTGGGGAGCCGGTCGCGGTCCGCAGGATGAGGCCCCATGTCATACGAAGTTCGTCAACGACGTTCGCGGATCGCGGCGCTGGACGTGATCCGCGGGTTCGCTTTGTGCGGGATCCTGCTGGCCAACGTCCAGCCGATCGCCAGCATGGGCGCGCCGCCCGTGTCAGGAGGGCAGGCGGGTGCCGCGGAGGCCTGGCTGGGCCTGTTCGTCGAGCAGCGCTTCTACGCGATCTTCTCCTTGCTGTTCGGCGTCGGGTTCTCCCTGCTGCTGGAGTCGGCCGCCGAGCGGACCGCCCGGCCTCGGCTGCTGCTGTCGCGCAGGCTGCTGGCACTGCTCGCGATGGGGCTGGCGCACCATTTCCTGCTCTGGGAAGGCGACATCCTGGCCATCTACGCCGTCGTCGGGCTGGTGGTGCTGCTGCCCTCGACCTGGCTGCCTCGTTGGGCGGTGGCCGGGCTCGCGTTCGTGCTCCTCGCCGTCGCGCTCGCCATAGTTCCCAGCCCGTTCACGATCGTGCCGGGGCTCTTCCTGCTGGGCTCGGCACTGACCCGGTACGGAGTGATCGACCGGATCGAGCGCTCCACCCGCGTTCCGGCGATGCTCGGCCTGGTCCTCGCCGTACTGGCGGTGCCCGTGGTGATGCTGCAGGTCGAAGAGGTGCGATTCAGCCTCACGCTGGCCGGGGCGGGCCTGCTGATCGCGGGCGTGTACATCTGCGGGATGCTCGTGCTGCTCAGGACGCCGCTCCGGCCGGTGCTGGAGTCGGTCTTCGCGCCGCTGGGACGGATGGCGCTGACCAACTACCTGAGCGCCAGCGTGCTCGTGCTGGTGGCCACCCGGCTGGTCGGCGGGGTGCCGCACGAGTGGTCCTCGGCCACGGTCCTGGTGATCGCGGGCGTCATCCTCCTCGTCCAGTGGGTGTGGTCCACGCTCTGGCTCAACCGCTACCTCCAGGGCCCGATGGAGTGGCTGTGGCGGTGGGTCACCTGGGCCCGCCGTCCGGCCCTGCGCGCGCGGTGACGGGTGCGCTCATTCCCGGGTGCGGGTGCTTCCGCGGACGATCAGCCGCCCTTCCAGCGCGAGCCGCTTACCCGTGCCCGCCTTCTCCAGCGCGAAGCGGATCGCCTCCACCCCCGCCTGCGCCAGCGGAAGCGCCACCGTGGTCAGTCGCGGCGTCACATCCGCGGCGAGCGGAATGTCGTCGATTCCCGTCACGGAAACGTCGTCGGGAACCGCCACACCGGCCGCGCGAAATCCTGACATCGCGCCGATGGCGAGCATGTCGTTGACCGCGAGAACCGCCTGCGCGCCGGCCATCCCCTCCTCGGCCAGCCGCCGCGCCGCGTCGAATCCGCCCTGGCGGCTGACCTCGCCATGAACGACCCGGATATCCCGCTCGGCAAGCCCCCCGGCCCGCAGTCCCGCCACGAAACCGGCGGTGCGAAGGGCCATGTTGCGCAATTCGCGGACGCCGCCGAATATCGTCACCCGCCGGTGCCCGGTTTCCGCGACGAAGGCGCCTGCCGAGCGCCCGGCGCCGTAATCGTCGAAGCCGATCGAATCGAAACTCAGGTCGGTCTCGCCGACGATGACGACCCGTCCGCCTTCGCGTTCGTACGAGTCGAGCTCCTTCAGCAGCCGCCCGTCGAACGCGTTCGCCATGAAACGGCTGGAGGTCAGCACGAGCGCGCGGGGACGCAGCGCGCGGAGCAGCCGCACGGTCTCGAGCTGCCGCTCGGAGGCCGCCATCGTGGACGAGACGGTGACGAAGGCGCCGGCCGTACGCGCTTCGCGTTCCATCGCGGCGACGACCATCGCCATGGACGGCGTGGTGAGGTCGTCGGCGACGAGCGCGATCGAGTCGCTCGCCCGGCGCATCGCCCTGGCCGAGGCGTCCACCGTGTAGCGCAGGGCCGCCGCCGCGGCCAGCACGCGCGCCTCGAACTCGGGCGCGACCTTCCGTGTGCTGCCGCCCAGAACCCTGGACGCGGTCGAGACCGAGACCCCGGCCGCCGCGGCCACGTCGTGCAGCGTGACCGTGGGCCGCGCCGCGTGGGGCATCCGACGTGTCCTTTCCTCGGGCGGAATCGGTAGTGAAGCGTACCTGGCGGCCGGTCCGCAACGGCATGACCCGTGTCATGAGGAGCCGATGACACTGCACACTGACGGCGCGTGCCCCGCTTGGTCGATGCTGCCTCCATGACATCTCGCCGATTCAGAACGCCGGTCGCGGGCCGCGCCGTGCGGCTGGCCGTCGCGACCGCGGCAGGCGTGTTACTCGCGGCAGGAACGCTGACCGCCCCCGCCTTCGCCGGGGCCGCAGCGGCCACCGGAACCGGGCCGGAGCTCCAGCGGTCCCTGGACGCCGTCCACGAGGCCGGCATGTTCGGCATCTACTCGGAGGTCCGCGACGGTGATCAGACGTGGCGGGGCGCGTCCGGCGTGGCCGATGTGGACACGCGCCGCCCCGTACGTCCCGACATGCTGCAGCGGGTGGGCAGCATCACCAAGACGTTCACCGCGGTGGCCATCCTCCAGCAGGTCGAACGCGGCACCGTCGAGCTGGACGCCCCGATCGGCCGCTACCTGCCCGACCTCGTCCCCGGCGAGCGCGGCCAGAAGATCACCGTGCGGATGCTCCTCAACCACACCAGCCACATCGCCGACTACATCGGCCCGGCGTTCCCCTCGCTGCTGCAGGGCTCGACCAAGAGCCTGGACGACAACCGCTTCCGCACGTTCGCCCCTGAGGAGCTGGTCAGGCTGGGCCTGGCCGCCACCCCGACCGGCGAGCCGGGGGCGGTGCCCGGCTCGTACTCGAACACCAACTACGTCCTCGCGGGCCTGCTCCTGAAGAAGGTGACGGGCACGGACGCCGAGCGGTACATCACCCGCAACGTCATCCGCAGGGCCGGCCTCCACCACACGTCCTTCCCGCGCACGCCGCTGATCCCGGGCCCGCACTCCAAGGCGTACGAGTCGTGGTTCGGCCTCATCGACCCGCCGCGCGACTACAGCGTCTACAACATGTCCTGGGCCAGCACGGCGGGGGCGATCGTGTCCACGATGGACGACCTCAACCGCTTCTACCGGGCGCTGCTGCGCGGCGAGCTCATCGGCGCCGCTCAGCTCGCCGAGATGCAGAAGACGGTGCCGGTGGTGGTGGGCGGGGGGTCGGTCGCGTACGGCCTCGGGCTCTACTCCCTCGACCTGCCCTGCGGCCGCTTCTGGGGGCACGACGGGGCCGTGTTCGGGATGGGCACGCAATCGCTGTCCACCGCGGACGGTGCCCGCCAGGTGTCGTTCGGGTTCAACCTCATGAAGTATCAGCGGATCGACGAGAACGGCCAGATCGTTCCGAGCCCCATCGACTACGCCCTGGCCGACCACGTGCTCGCGGCCCTGTGCGGCGACACCGCGGCCCAGGCCAAGGCGTCGCGACCGCTGTTCCTCCCGCTCCCCGCGGACACCGCCGTAGTCCGGTGATCGCCAGGCAGGTGTGTCGCCGATCACCTCCCCAGTGCGGATTTGTCCACAGATGATCGCTCCAGGTCTCCGTAATGTCCGTGCTGCCGGAGAAACAACCGGCAGCACGGACAACGGGGAGGAAACCCAATGCGTAAGGCTCTTGCGACCATCGCCCTGGCAGGCTCGATGGCCATCACCGGTGTCGCCATGACCCCCGCGGCTCAGGCCGCCACGCAGTCCCACTCGACTGTCAACTGGGGCAAGTTCTTCTCCAGCGACCACAAGGCGTACACGTTCGGCAAGACGTGGAAGAGCGGTGGCAAGGTCTTCACGAAGTGGTACGGCGTGGACAAGGTGGGCGGGAAGAAGGGCTGGGTGTGGTTCGAGTACTACCAGAACGGCGGCTGGCACAAGTTCAACCGCTCGTTCGACGGCAAGGTGGTCGGCGCCTGGCAGGGCCGGGGGATCAAGAAGATCTACACGTTCACCTGCTGGGCGGGCAAGTTCGACAACTGCGGCCGTAAGTACCGCATCTACTAAAGACTGACCGCTCGAGAGGCCCGGCGCCCACCGCGCGCCGGGCCTCTCACTCGGCGGGAAAAGCATTTGACACGCCCGCGCATTTTCTCCGGCAGCACGATAATGCGGCCGCGGAAAATGGGTGTCTTTCTGCGGGACGAAATTCCTAAACTCGTGATCGTGGACACCCCGACTCTTCTCCAGCATTTCCGGACGCACGACACCCCTTTGGTCCTGTCCAGGGGCAGCGATCTGGCATGGGACGACGCGGAGCTCCACCGGCGTGCCCAGCTGAGCGACCCCGAGGGATACGCGCTGCTCGCGCTGGTGCCCGGTGCGCTCCCCTGGCAGCGGGCCCGCGTGCTGCTGCGCACGCTGGCCGCCTCGCAGGACGGCCTCGACGAGGGCGTCCGCGCGACGCTGGCCAAGGTCACCAGGGCGCTCATGTTCGGCCTGCCGCCGGCGCACGCCGTGACCGTGCTCCTCGCGCTGCGGCGGATGCGCGTCAACCACAAGCACGCCACGCGGGCCATCGTCGCGTTCGTCCTGGAGCACCCGGACGCCGCCGCGCTCATCGAGGCACGCAGGACCGCGCTGGCCGACTGCTTCGAGCACGCGCTGGGCAAGGCGACCGCCCGCGCGTGCGCCCGGCTCGTCCGCGAGGGCGACACCGGCTCCGGCTACCTGCGCAGGAGCCTGCTGCGGTTCACCTCCGACCCGGCCGTGGCGATCGAGCGGGTACGCGCGCTCTACGCGCCCGGCACGTACGGCGCGGTGGCCCCGCACGAGCCGCCCGCGCCGCTCGACCCGGTCAGGGAGCACCCGCCGATCGTGACGCCGACCAACCGGGGCGACATCGCGGCCACGCTGGTGCACCTCTACCGCGGCGGGCCGGACGCCGAGCTGCGTCCCGCCCTGGCGGGATACGTGGCCGAGGCGACGCGCGGGCTGCCGCGCATGACCGGCCACGTGGCCATGGTGCTCGACACGTCGGGCTCCATGCGGGGGTACGGCGAGCGCGAGTGGGCGGTCATGTCCCAGGCCGCGGCGCTGCGGCTGGTCCTGGGCAAGATCTGCGACCGCCTGACGGTGGTCGAGAGCGGCACCGCGGAGTCGGTTCCCGAGGGGGCTACCGATCTGGCGAGCGGGCTGCTGGACGCCCTCGACACCCGCCCCGACCTGGTGGTGATCGTGACCGACGGCTACGAGAACGCCATGCCGGGCGACCTGGCCCGGGTCGCGGCCACGCTGCCCAGGGTGGGCGTCACGACGCCCGTGGTGCTCTGCCAGGCCACGTTCACCCGCGGCGACGACCTCACCCTGCGCGACCCCGCGCCGGACCTGCCGCGCCACCCGTTCTGGCACCAGGACGACTTCGCCGGGCTGCTGCCGTGGATGTTCGGCCACTGCCCGCCCGGCCGGGACTGGATCCGTACGGCCATGCTCGGCCGGCTGGAAGGAGCACGCACATGACCGGCCTCGAGCCGACTGGAAGGAGCACGCACATGACCGGCCTCGACACGCTCCTGCCCGCGCCGCTCGACCTCGACGGCTACCGCGCGGGCACGCCGCAGCGCGCCGGGGCGCTGACCATGGTGCCCCTCTGGGGTCCCGAGCGTCCCGGCATCGTGCCGCCCCGCTCCGGGCTGAAGCTCAAGCGGGTCGTCGGGTACGGCCAGGTCGAGCTGCACAACGGCGCCCGCGAGGGCGTGGCGATCGTGCCGCTGCACCTCGGCTACATCCAGGACGCCGCCCAGAACCACGCCCTGTGCTCCTCGGCGCTGCTGGGCGCCGGGCAGACCAGGCGGTTCGACGACGCCTGCTGCGTCCAGGCCGGCCAGGGCGGCTATCTCGAGGGCCGCGACCAGTGGTTCTTCGTGCTGCCCGTCGAGCTGCGGGCCAAGGCGCTGCGGCAGCGCGGGCGCCAGGACTACGCCAAGCTCTGGCCGGACATCTCCGAGCTCAACCGCGCGTACGGGCTGCCGTCCCGGGGCCACCTGGAGCAGATCCTGTCGCGCAAGCGGGCCACGCTGACCCAGTTCCAGAGCCGGCTGGAGCTGCTGCCGGGCCAGCTCGGGGCGCTGTTCTTCGTGGACGGCAGGTTCGCGGGGCTGGAGCTGGCGCCCGACCCGGCGTACTTCGCCGAGATGTGGATGGCGCTGGTCTGCTTCGCGTACGGCGTCGCCGCCTGGCACGCCGAGCCCGAGCGGACCCCGGCGGAGCCGTACGACGCGGGGAGCCTGGCGGAGCTGCGCGCCGAGCTGGCCCGCGACCGGGCGGCTCAGCGGGCCGAGGTGGCCTCCTGGCTGCCCGCGCCCGACGGTGACGTGCGCGTGGTCGAGGAGGAGCGCTACCTCGACCTGCGCCTGTCCACCGTGACGGGCGGCGGTCTGGCCGGTCAGGTGGTCAGCGAGCACGGCCGCCCGGTGTACGCGTCGCTCTTCGCCGACCGGTAAATCGGTTGCGACGCGAACAGGACACCGGTTGAATGATCAGTGCGGGAACTGCGCCGGGCGCGACGGATGAAACCCTCATGCCATGTAAGGGATGTCGTTGCGAAAACGATCTCAAGCATCCGTCGAGGCGCCGGCCACCTGTCCCGCACTGAGATCTTCTCAGCCCTTCCCCGCATCAGGGGAGAATCGCCGTGAGGAGCTCCGCGGCCTTGCGGACATCGGCGTCCAACGGGCGGTCGGGATCGACCGGAGGGATCGCCTCGACCAGTGCGTCCAGGAGCGCCGCACAGCCCGGGGCCGAGGGGCGGCGGGCGCCGACGTGCGCTGCTTGCCGCAGTCCCACCGCCAGCGAGCCGCAGAGCAGGCGCAGCAGGTCGGCCATGTCGTAGGCGCGAAGGGCGGCCTGGGTGCCGAACGGCACCACGTCCTGGTTGTGCAGGTTGGTCGGCAAGCTCTGCATACTGGCCGGCAGGGCGGCGCGGCGGATCTCGGCGACGAACGCGGTCGTGGCGAGCTGTACGCCCTGCATCCCGTGTTGGCGGCCGGGCCCGGCGGCGAGCATCGGCGGCAGGCCACCGTTGCGGACCGGGTCGACGAGGAGGTCGAGCTGCCGCTCGGCGAGGTTGCCGAGCTGAGCGGTGACCATCGCCAGGACATCGGAGGCGAACGCGGCCGGCTGCCCGAAGAAATTGCCGCCATGCACGACCAGGTCGTCATCGGGGAAGAACAACGGGTTGTCGCTGACGCTGGACAGATCGGCCTCGACGACACCGTCCACGTACCGCAGGGCGTCCTCGGCGGCGCCCAGCAGTTGCGGGGAGCAGCGGATGCTGTACGCCTCCTGCAGCGCACGCGTGCCGGACGGGCTGATCCCGGCGAGGGTCTTGCGCATGCCGGCGGCGACATCCGCTGCGCCGCGATGGCCGTACGCGTCCAGTAGGCGCGGATCGAGGAAGCCCGGATCGCAGCCGAGCAGATCGACCAGCAGACAGGTGAGCGCCTGCGTCGCGCGGTGGGAGGACCGGATGCTGTCCAGGGCCAGGGCGGTTGCGGCGGTGGTGAGAGAGGTGCCGTTGACGAGCGCGAGGGCGTCCCGGCCGTCGAGCGTCAACGGGGTCAGGCCGGCAGTGCGGAGCGCCTCGGCCGCGGGCATACGCCGGCCGTGGACATACGCCTGTCCCCGGCCACGCAGCGCCTGGGTGGCATAGGCGAGCGGGATCAGGTCTCCGCTCGCGCCGACCGAACCGTAGCGTGGGATCGCTGGGACGAAGGTCGTCGCCAACATCGCGGCGAGCCCGTCGACCACGTGTGCGGAGACCCCGGACACCCCCCGCGCGAGAGACCACATGCGCACGAGAATCGCCGCCCGGCTCACGTCATGGGGCAGATCCGGCCCCTGCCCGGCACCGAGGTGGGCCAGGGTGTTGTCGCACTGGTCCGTCTCCTCGTCCCGGCCGGGGAATCCCACCAGGGCGCCGAAGCCGGTGGTCGCCCCGTAGACCTGACGTTCCTCCTCCCGCAGCACGTGACGGAGGTGGTCACGGCCGCGCTCGACGCGGCTGCGGACGGCCGCGTCGACCACGACGGACACCGGCGTCGCGGCGCGGCGCAGGTCAACTGGGCGCAGCGGAACGCTGAGATCGATGGAGCCTTCGGCGGCGAGCATGCCCGGACCATAGGCAGACGATTCTCAGAATCTTCTGAGAATTCGTCCGTAGCTTCCAGATCATGGCGCATGACTACCTGATCATCGGGGCCGGACCGGCCGGGCTGCAGCTCGCCGCATCGCTGGAACGTAGCGGTCATGACTATGTCGTCCTGGAACGCGGAGCCGGGCCGGGCACCTTCTTCACCCGGTTCCCCCGGCACCGCCAACTGATCTCCATCAACAAGGTGCACACCGGGTACGAGGACCCGGAGCTGCGGTTGCGGATGGACTGGAACTCGTTGCTGAGCGACGATTCCGGGCCGGCGTTCACCCGCTACAGCGAGCGGTACTTCCCGCAGGCCGACGATCTCGTGCGCTACCTGGCGGACTACGCGGCGGCGACCGGCGTCCGGGTGCACTACGACACCGACGTCGTCCGGATCAGCCGGGACGACGACGGGTTCACCGCCACCGACCGTAGTGGACACTCATGGCGGGGCCGGCGACTGATCGTGGCCACCGGCGTGTCCCAGCTGTACGTCCCGCCGATCCCCGGCATCGAGACCGCAGAACGCTACGACACGTTCGAGACCGACCCGGCGTCCTTCGTCGACCAGGAGGTCCTGGTGATCGGCAAAGGCAATTCGGGATTCGAGACCGCAGAGTCCCTCATGGAGAAGGCCGCGGTCATCCACGTCGCCGGGCCGCACTCCGTCAGGATGGCCTGGCAGTCCCATTACGTCGGGCACTTACGTGCGGTGAACAACAACTTCCTCGACAGCTACCAGCTGAAATCCCAGAATTCGGTCCTCGACGGCACGGTGGAGAGCATCGAACGCCGTGACGACGGTCGCTACCGGGTGATGTTCCGCTACGCCCGGACCGTGGAAGCTCTGCGCGAACTGTTCTACGACCGGGTGATCGTGTGCACCGGTTTCCGGTTCGACGCCTCGGCGTTCGACGACAGTTGCCGGCCCGCGCTGGTCATCAACGACCGTTTCCCGGAGCAGACGCCGGCCTACGAGTCCGCCAACGTGCCCGATCTGTACTTCGCCGGCACGCTCACCCAGCAACGCGACTTCAAGAAGGGCACCAGCGGCTTCATCCACGGCTTCCGCTACGGGGTGCGCGCGCTCCACCGGATCCTGACCACCCGCTACCACGGCGAGACCTGGCCGGCCGAGAAGGTCGAGCCCGCCCCGGACGCGATCAGCGACGCGATCATCGCCCGGATCAACCGCTCCTCGGCGCTGTGGCAGCAGTTCGGCGTGCTCGGCGACGTGGTCACCGTGGACGGTGCCACCGCCCTGTACCTGGAGGAGGTTCCGGTGGCGTACGTCTCCGACGGCGGGCTGGGCCATGCCCGGCACACGTTCGTCGTCACTCTGGAGTACGGAAAGGATCACGACGCCGTTGATCCGTTCGACATCTCGGTTCCAAGGGTCGTCGAGAACGACGCCGCCCATGCTCACGACGCGAGCTACTTGCATCCGGTAGTGCGGTACTACCGCGATGGCGCGACAGCCGGCGTCCACCACCTCGCGGAGAACTTGTACAACCAGTGGGACCTGCCGGCGGTGCACCAGCAGCCGCTGGCCGTCTTCGTCAAGGAGTGCCTTGCCGACGCCGGCTGAACCGTACCCGCGGTCAGTTCTGGACCTTCTTGCAGCGGCCGGGAATCGCCCCGTCTTCGAGCACGGTGCCCGTACCGTCACCGGCGCGCAGATGCTCAGCCTGGTCCGGCGGATCGCGGCGGGCCTGCGGGGCGCGGCCATCGGGCCTGGGGACGGCGTCGCCATGATGCTCGGCGTCGACCCGGAAGCGTTCGCCGCGATGATCGCCGGCTACGTCGTGGGAGCCAGAGTCGTCGGTGTACGGCCAGGGATGTCCGACAGCCAGTTGCGCCATGTGCTCCACCAGGACATCGCCGCCGTCGTCACCGATGCGGCCACGCCGGGGCATGCGCCGCGCACGCTGACCGTTTCCGAACTGCTGGCCGCACCCGACGCGGGCGGCCCGCTGCACCTGTCCGGCCGGCCGCACGACGTCGCCCGGCTCGTCTACACCAGCGGCAGCACCGGCACGCCGAAGGCGTGCGCGCAGACCTACGCCGCCATGGACGCGGCCTGGACGGCCCGGCCCGCGGCGTGGCCGCCGGCGATCAGGGAACTGGCATCCCGGCTGCAGCGCTACCTCGTGTTCGGGTCGCTGAGCAGCCAGGTGATGATGGAGTACGGCGTCCTCACGCTCGCGGCGGGCGGCACCATGGTCGTCGCGGACCCGCCGACGTTCCCCGACGCGATCACCAGACTCCGAGCGTCCGCCAGCGTCATCACCGTGCCTCGCCTGTACAAACTCATCGCCGCCCAGCGCAGCGCCCCGGCTGACCTGAGCAGCCTCCGGGCGCTCATGGTGTCCGGGTCGCCGATGGAGGCGTCCCGGCTCCGCGAGGGACTCGACGTCCTCGGGCCGATCGTGTTCCAGGGCTACGGGCAGACCGAGACGGGCACGATCTCCATGGCCACGCCATCGGATGTCCCCCCGTCGGTCGGGTTCCCACCCGACGTCATCGATGTCGTGATCCGGGACCCGGACGGCAGGCAGGTCCCGGCCGGTGTCGACGGCGAACTGTACGTCCGCACACCCGCGCAGGCCATCGGCTACTGGGCCGACCCTACAGAGAGCGCGGACGTGTTCGTCGACGGATGGGTACGCACCCGGGACCTTGGCCACTTCGACGAGGAGGGGCGACTGTACCTGGTCGGGCGGACGCGGGACGTCATCATCGTCAACGCGAACCTCTACTACGCCGGTCCGATCGAGCGGGTCATGGCCGCTTCCCCTGATGTCACGGAGGCGTACGTGGTCGGCGCCCCGGACGAGGACACGGGCGAGGCGGTCCACGCGTTCGTGGTACCCGCGCCGGGCAGGGCCGTCGACCTTGGTTCGCTGCGGACACTGGTCAGTGAGCGGCTCGGTGCCGCGTGTGTGCCGGCGACCATCACCGTCATCGACGAGGCGCCGCTGACGCCGAACGGCAAATGCGACAAGCGCCTTCTGAGGGCCGCCATACCGCGAGCCCACAACGGCTCTCCGTGATGACCGTCCAGCCGCCATGGCCGGATTCTTTCGGATAGTGGCTCACCGGCCACTCGCGACGACTCCAGAGCGCTCGCAATAATTGCATGCGCCGCATAAAGGCGGATGCATTGCAATTGGAGGATCTGGACATGCCTATCGGGCTTCTCGCCCTGGCGCTGGGCGGTTTCGGCATCGGGCTCACCGAGTTCGGGATCATCGGCCTGCTGCCCCAGGTGGCGGCGGACTTCGGGGTCACCGAGCCGGTGGCCGGATATCTGGTCTCGGGTTACGCGCTGAGCGTGGCGGTCGGCGCCCTCGCGCTCACCGCGGCGATCGCCCGCTTCGACCGCAAGAAGGTGCTGCTCGCGCTGATGGTGCTGTTCATCGCGGGCAACCTGATCTCGGCGATCGCACCGGTCTACCCGGTGCTGATGATGGGCCGGATCGTCGCGGCGCTCTGCCACGGCGCGTTCTTCGGCGTCGGGTCCGTGGTCGCCGCCGACATGGTCGCGCCGAACCGGCGGGCCGGGGCCATCGCGTTGATGTTCGGCGGGCTGACCGCGGCCAACGTGCTCGGGGTTCCGCTGGGCACGCTGCTCGGCCAGCAGTTCGGCTGGCGCTCGACGTTCTGGGCGATCACGGTCATCGGCGTCGTCGCACTGGCCGGCATCCGGCTGCTGGTGCCGCCGACGCCGGCGCCCACCGAGGCGAGCCTGCGCGGCGAACTGGGCGCGTTCCGGCGGCCGCAGGTCTGGGTCTCCGCCGCGGTCACCGTGCTGGCCTTCGGCGGCATGTTCGGCGCGTTCACCTACATCGCGTTCACGCTCACCGAGGTCAGCGGGTTCGCCGCCACCACGGTGCCCTGGCTGCTGGTGCTGTTCGGGGCGGGCACGTTCGCGGGCAACTTCGCCGGCGGCAAGCTCGCGGACCGCGCGCTGAACACCTCGCTGGCCGCGATCCTGGCGCTGCTCACCGTGGTGCTCGCGGTGTTCGCGCTGACCGCGCGGAGCCAGGCCATGACGGTCGTCTCGCTGGCGCTGATGGGCGCCGTCGGGCTGGCCACCGCGCCGGGGCTGCAGCTGCGGATCATGAGGTACGCCCAGGACGCGCCCACGATGGCCTCCGGCGCCAACATCGCGGCCTTCAACCTCGGCAACGCGCTCGGCGCCTGGCTGGGCGGGCTCGCCCTCGGCGCCGGATTCGGCTTCGTCTCACCGTTGTGGGTCGGCGCCGGGATCACCGCCGCCGGACTCGCCGTCCTGCTGGCCGGCTCGGTAAGGCTACCCCGCCGCCACAAAACCCTAATTTCCTACCAGTTGGATTGACTTTAGGGTGCGGGCGATCTACGTTTGTGGCGTGACAACCACGGCTCTGACCATCCGGGGCCACGTGGACTTCTGCCGCGTGGCCAGCGCGCTGTGTCCCTCCTTCCGACCGCAGGCCAACCCTCTTACGGAAGGAAAAGACCCATGTCATCCCTGTCCATCGTCCCTGTCGCCGGTCGTATAGGCGCCGAGATCTCCGGCGTACGGCTCGGCGGCGACCTGCCCGCCGACGTCGTCGCGGAGATCCGCCTGGCGCTGCTGGGCCACAAAGTGATCTTCTTCCGCGGCCAGGACCATCTGGACGAGCAGCGCCAGGTGGCCTTCGCCCGGCTGCTCGGCGAGCCGACCGCCGCACACCCGACGGTGCCCTCGCTCAACGGGAACGACCACATCCTCGACCTCGACTACAGCAACGGCCAGAAGGTGGATCGCTGGCACACGGACGTGACGTTCGTGGACCGGCCGCCGCTGGCGTCGGTGCTGCGGGCCGTCGCCGTTCCCGCCGCCGGCGGCGACACGCTCTGGACCAACACCGTGAGCGCGTACGAGCACCTGCCCGCCGAACTGCGGGATCTGCTCGACCGGCTGCGGGCCGTGCACACCAACCAGTACGACTACGTCCGTGTCTCCACCTCCGAGGACCCCGAGCGGGCCCGGGAGTACGCCAAGGTGTTCGCCTCCACAGTGTTCGAGACCGAGCACCCGGTGGTGCGCGTGCATCCGGAGACCGGCGAACGGTCGATCCTGCTCGGCGACTTCGCCAAGCGGCTGGTGGGGCTGCCGGCGCACACGTCCGCCTCCCTCATCCGGCTGGTCCAGGAGCACGTCACGGAGGTGGAGAACACGGTGCGCTGGCGGTGGGCGCCCGGTGACGTGGCCATCTGGGACAACCGGGCGACGCAGCACCGCGTGGTGCACGACTTCGGCGACCGGCCGCGGCGGCTGCACCGGGTCACGATCGCAGGCGACGTGCCGGTGGGCGTGGACGGCCGTCCCAGCGTGGTGCTGAAGGGCGACGCGGCGGCGTACTCCCCCATCGCCGCCTGATCGATCCCTCCCTGCGCAGGCCCCGGCCCCGATGAGGTGGCCGGGGCCTTTCGCATGTCACCACACAGACGAGCGGCCGCCCGGCGGTGCGCCGGGCGGCCGTGTGTGCTGAGCGGTGCTCCTTACGGATGGGCGATGAAGCGGCCGAAGCGGCCCTGGTGATAGAGGAGGGGGCGGCCCGCGCTGTGCACCCTGGCCTCGGCGACCAGGCCGACGACCAGGATGTGGTCGCCGACGTCCACCGTGTCGTGCGGGAGGCAGACGAGGTGGGCGGAGACGTCCTGGAGCAGGGGCGCGCCCAGGGGGCCTGGACGCCAGCGGGTGGGCTCGGCGAACCGGTCGATGTCCTTGCGCGCGAACCTGGCGGCCAGCTCGGCCTGGTCGCTGGCCAGGACGTTGACGGCGAAGTGGTCCGCGGCGCGCATCGAGGGCCAGGTGGTGGAGGACCGGTCGACGTAGAAGGAGACCAGGGGCGGGTCCAGGCTGACCGAGGCGAACGACGTGGCCGTGAGCCCGGCGGGGATGCCGTCGCTCTGGGCGGTGATGATGACGACGCCGGCGGCGTGCACGGCGAGCGCCCGCCGGAAGCCGTCGGCGTCCACGGGACTGCCCGGCAGCGTCTCCACGGCCGGCCGCACCTCGATCGCCGGCTGCGATCCCGCCGCCGACAGGCCGTCCGTTACCGACAGACCGTCCCTTACCGACAAGCCGTCCGCCACCGCACGCGGCTCCACCGCCAACCGCGGTGCCGGTGCCCGGCGGGCCTCCGGCGCGCGCCGCGCGTCGCGGGCCTGCCGGGCCTCCTTGGCCCGACGGGCTTCACGAGCGGCCACCGTCTCCGTCATGAAAGCGCCCCTTCCTTGAGCACACCGGCCACCTGCGGCGTCACCCGATCGGCCCATCCGGCCAGTACCTCCTCCACCTGCGGAATCTGCGACTCCAACAGCGCCAGCCCGGGGGTGGGCACGAAGGCCCCCAGCTCCACCAGCAGCGGCCGCAGGTGCACCTCCACCGCCAGCGAATGCTTGGGATCCCCCATGACCAGCAGCGGCAGCGCCGCCTTGCCCGCCAGCGCGTCCGGCGGCAGCCGGTCAAGGAGCGACTTCAGCAGGCCGGTATAGGTGCCCTTGTAGGTGGGGCTGGCCACGACGAGCAGGCTCGCCCCTGTCACCAGTTCCAGGGCCGTGCCCACGTCGGGGTGCTTGTCGGGCGTGAGCAGGTGGGGCCCGAGCTCCGACAGGTCCACGACCTCGTACGCCTCCGACGAGGCCCCGAGGCGGCCGCCGACCGCCCGGGCGGCCGCGGTGGCGACGGCGAGGGTGCGGGAACCCGCCCGGGGGTTGCCGACCAGCGTCACGATGCTCATCGCGCCACCGCCGCTTCCTCACGCCGGTCATCCGCGTACCGGGACGCGGGTCTGGGCAGGCCGTAGTTCTCGCGGAGGGTACGGCCCTCGTACTCGTACCGGAACAGGCCCCTGACCTGCAGTTCCGGCACCACGTGGTCCACGAAGTCGCTCAGCCCGCCGGGCAGGATCGGCGGCATGATGTTGAACCCGTCGGCCGCCCCGGCGAAGAACCACTCCTGGAGCTGGTCGGCGATCTGCTCGGGCGTGCCGGCGAGGACGCGGTGGCCGCGGCCGCCGGCGAGGCGGCCGAGGAGCTGCCTGACCGTGAGGCCTTCGCGCCTGGCCAGGTCGATGACGAGCTTGCGCCGGCTCTGCGCGCCCTCCGTCTCGACGGACACCTCGGGCAGGGGCCTGTCCAGCGCGTCCTCGGCCAGTTCGATGCCGGTCAGCTGGGAGAGCTGCGCCAGCCCGTACGCGGGAATGATGAGGTCCTCCAGCTCCTGCTCCAGGCGCAGCGCCTCGCGCTCGGTCGAGCCGATGATCGGCGAGATGCCCGGCAGGACGAGCACGTCCTCGTGCCGCCGGCCGTAGGCGGCCAGGCGGCGCTTCAGGTCGGCGTAGAACTCCTGCCCCTCCTCCAGGGTCTGCTGAGCCGTGAAGACGGCCTCGGCGTAGCGGGCGGCGAACTCCTTGCCGTCCTCGGACGACCCGGCCTGGACCAGGAGCGGGTGGCCCTGGGGCGAACGGGAGGTGTTGAGCGGCCCGCTGACCGCGAAGTACTCGCCGGCGTGCTCGATCGCGTGGATCTTGCCGGTGTCGGCGTAGAGCCCGCCGGCGCGGTCGCGCAGGATCGCGTCGTCCTCCCAGCTGTCCCAGAGCTTCCGTACGACGTCCAGGAACTCGGTGGCCCTGGCGTAGCGGTCGGCGTGGGAGGGCCGGACGACGCCGAAGTTGCGGGCCTCGGCCTCGCCCGCGGAGGTGACGATGTTCCAGCCGGCCCGGCCGCCGCTGATGTGGTCGAGCGAGGCGAACTTGCGGGCCACGTGGAAGGGCTCGTTGTACGTCGTCGACACGGTGGCGATGAGGCCGATGTGGTCGGTGACGGCCGCCAGGGCCGACAGCAGAGTGAGGGGTTCGAGGCCGCCGAGCGCGTTGTGCCTGACGTTCCCGTGGAGGGCCACGCCGTCGGCGAGGAAGACGGAGTCGAGCTTGCCGCGCTCGGCGATCCTGGCGAGCTCCTGGTAGTGGCGGACGTCGGTGAGGCGGGCGGGCTCGGTCCGGGGGTGTCTCCAGGCCGCCTCGTGGTGGCCGACGCCCATGAGGAAGGCGTTCAGGTGGAGCATTCTCGTCACGTGGTCCTCCAGGTGGAGAAGCGGCGCTCGACGGCGACCAGGAGCAGGTTGAACAGCACGCCGAGCACGGAGATCGTGATGATGCCCGCGTACATGTCGGGGATGCGGAAGCTGGACTGGGTGTCGAGGATGAGGTACCCGAGCCCGGCCTTGGCGCCGACCATCTCGGCGAAGAGCAGGACGAGGATCGAGTACGCGCCCGCCAGCCGCACCCCGGTGAAGATGGTGGGCACGGCGGCGGGCAGGATCACCTTCTGGAACAGCCGGACCGGGCCCAGGCCCATCGACCTGGCCGACTTGATGAGCAGCGGCTCCACGGTCTTCACGCCGCTGACGGTGTTGAGCAGGATCGGCCAGGAGCACGCGTACAGCACGAACGCGACCTTCGTCGTCTCCCCGATGCCGAGGATCAGCGTGAACACCGGCAGCAGCGCCACCGCCGAGGTGTTGCGGAACAGCTCGAGCAGCGGGGTGAGGAAGTCGGCGACCGGTTTGTACCAGCCGATCAGCAGGCCGAGCGGGATCGCCAGCACGATGGCCAGGCCGAAGCCGGCCAGCGAGCGGGCCAGGGACGCCTCCAGGTGCTCGGGCAGCCGGCCGCTGACGAGGAGGTCGTACCAGGCGACGAGGTTCTCCGAGAGCGGCGGGACGAAGACGGGGTCCACGACGCCGAGCCTGGGCAGCGCCTCCCAGGCGGCGAGGAGGAGCAGGATGGCCGTGGAGTTCGTGACCGCCCGCCGGAGGCGCCCGCCGAGGAGCCGCCGGCGCGGTCTCTCCTGCGGGACGTCCTCCCCGGCCTCGGCCTCGGCCTCGTCCTCGGGCAGGTCGTACCAGTGGATGTCGCCGGGGAGCAGGCGCTGTTCAGCCATGAGCCGTCGCCACCTTCCGCTCCTGCACCTGCGCCGCCGCGACCTCTTCGCGCAGCAGGCTCCACACGCGGTGGCGGTACTCGCCGAAGGCCGGGTCCGCCCTCAGGTCGCCCTCCCGTGAGTCGAAGCGCACGTCGATGACCTCCTTGATCCGGCCCGGCCTCGAGGTCATCACCGCGACGCGCTGCCCGAGGTAGACGGCCTCGTCGATGCCGTGCGTGATGAACACGACGGTCTTGCCGGTCTGCTCCCAGACGTGCACCAGCTCCTCCTGCAGGGACTCGCGGGTCTGCGCGTCCAGGGCGGCGAAGGGCTCGTCCATCAGCAGCACGTCGGGGTCGAAGGCGAGGCTGCGCGCGATGGCGACCCGCTGCCGCATCCCGCCGGACAGCTCGTGCGGATACCGCTCCTCGAACCCGGCCAGCCCCACGAGAGCGAGGTGCTCGCGTGCCCGCCGCACCCGCTCCTTCTTCGGCACGCCCTTGGCCTCCAGGCCGAACTCGACGTTGGACTGGGCCGTGCGCCAGGGGAACAGCGCGTACTGCTGGAAGACGATGCCCCGGTCGAGCCCGGGCCCGGCCACCTGCTCGCCGTCGATGAGGATCCGGCCGGACGTCGGCACGGCCAGTCCGGCGATCAGGTCGAGCAGGGTGGACTTGCCGCAGCCGCTGGGGCCGACGAGCGTGAGGAACTCGCCCTCGCGCACGTCGAGGTCGATGCCGGAGAGCGCGGTGAACGGCCGCGGCTCGTCCCTGACCTGGAACGTCTTGGTCACGTTCCGGATGCTGATCTTGGTCATGAGCCGTTCCCTCCGGCGAAGGGGTTGTACTGGTTGGTGTAGAGGTCGGAGACCTTGACCTGGCCCGGCTTGATCTCGCCCTCGCGTTCCAGCCAGTCGATCCAGGTCTTGTACTCCTGGTCGGCGAGGACACCGCCCTTGGCGGCGATGCCGGTGCTCTTCCAGAAGCGCACGGTGTCGGCGCTCTCGTTGCGGCCGCGCTTGGCGATGATCTGCTCGAACTCGGCGACGACCTCGTCGCGCGAGTGGGTCTGCGCCCACTCGATGGCCTTCGCGAACCCGGTCACGAACGTCTTGACGGTGTGGGGGTTCTCGGCGATGAAGTCCTCTCTGAACACGACGGACCCCGCCGTGAACGGCCCGAACAGGTCGATGTCCTTGAACAGGGGGCGCAGCCCGCCGCGCTCGAGCGCCTTGTCCCTGAGCACGCCGCCGAGGGTGCCGACGTCGAGCTGCCCCTGGCGTATCGCCTGCTCGGTGTTGACCGGCGGGATGACGACGAGCTGGACCTGCTTGATCTCCTCGGGCGTCAGCCCCTGGCGCTTGAGGTACTCCTTGATGACGGCCTCGTGGTGCGCGCCGAGGGTGTTGACGCCGATCTTCTTGCCGATGAGGTCGCGGGCGGTCCTGATCGGGCTGTCCTGTTTGACGTAGTAGCCCTGGTAGGTGTCCTTGTCCGAGCCGTAGTAGCCGATGACCGCCTTGATCGGGGCCTTGGCCGCCTTGAGCTTGATGACGGCGCCGTTGAACGCGCCGCCGAAGTCGGTCTGGCCGGTGGCCGCCGACTGGATGTCCTGCGGGCCGGACGTGGTGTTGCCGACCCACTTCAGCTTGACGTCGCCGAGATAGCCGAGCGCCTCGGCCAGCTCGGGGAAGGTGACGGTGCCCGCGTTGCCCTGGTAGCGCAGCACCTTCACCTCCTTGTCCGGGTTCGCCTGCGCGGTGCCGCAGGCCGCCAGGAGGGCGGGCAGTAAGGCGGCCAGGAGGGCATGTCTGAACTTGATCACGATGGGTCCTCTGATGGACGGGAGAGAGGGTGTCAGCGGTACGTGATCAGCGACACTGCGCGCTGGCGACGTGGCCGAAGTCCACGTGCGGGCGCGTGGTCAGGTAAAGGCCCATGACTACGAAACTACGAGCCCGAAGGCCTAAAGTCAATATTTCCTACTGGATATACATGGATTAGCGCCAAGCCCGCGAGAGCAGCTCGTACGAGCCCCGGTCAACGGAGCACGGACATGGGCAACGGGATCGCCGGGAACGGGTTGTCGGGCAGCAGGATGACGCGGCGGGGACGGTCGGCCTGACCTGCGGCGTCGAGGTGCAGGAGCGCCGCGCCGATGCCGGCCGCGCCCACCATGTAGCCGGTGTCGGCCGTCACCTCGCCCGGGCGCAGCCGCCGGTACGCCTGGTACCAGCGGTAGCCGCGCCCGTCATGGTCGGTGGCCCGGCCGATCAGGTCGACGGCGAGCCGGCGGGCGTACTCCAGGTGGGCCTCGTCGCCCGTGGCCGCCCACAGCCCCACGAACAGCTCGATCAGACCGGCCGTGCCACAGCACTGGCAGGCCACGTTCCAGTAGCCCTCGGTACGGCGCCGCAGCACGCCGCTCTTGACGATGCCGCGGGCCAGCCGCTCCACCCACTCCAGGTCGCCGGGGTCGCCCGCCACCCGGTACAGCTCGTAGAACATCCTGGCCACGCCGGCCGAGCCGGAGCAGAAGCCCAGGTAGTGCAGCTCACGCGCATGCGGCACGTGGTGCGGGACGACCGCGCAGCCACCGCTCACGACGCTGATCTCGCGGACGAAGGCCGCCCCGCTGCGGGCGGCGAACAGGAACCGCTCGTCGCCGGTCACCCCGTACAGGCGGGCCAGCAGGAACGCCGTGCCGGACGTGCCCGCGAGGAAGCCGGGCGTGACCGCGTCCACGGGCAGGTCGGCGCAGTCGCCGAAGCGGTGCCCGGGGACGGGCAGGCGGGCGATCCGCAGCCCCGCCTCCACGGCCGCCTCCTCATAGGCGGGCACGCCGAGATGGGCCGCCGCCCGCAGCAGCCCGAGGATGATGCCGCCCTCGCCCCGCTGGGCGGGATCCCGCGACCACCCGACGCCGTGCTCGGACTCCCGGCCCCTGCGCACGATCACGTCGGCGATGGCCGCCGCCTCCGCCTCGAAGTCACCCTCGCCGAGCACCCAGCCCGCCTCCATGAGCGCGACCATCGTGCCGGTCAGCCCGTGGTAGAGGGAGAGGTCGTCCTGCTCGCGCCAGGTGGCGGCGAGCCTGCGGGCCCCGGCCCTGGCGTCCTCCAGGTACGCCTCGTGACCGGTGGCGGCGGCCAGCTCGAGGAAGAACAGCACGATGCCCGCCGCGCCCGAATAGAGGGACCCGGGCTCGGCGGTGACCGCCGACCCGGCGTGCGGGTCGGGATTGGCCGCCCAGTGCCGCCCGTGCCCGTCGTCGGCCGCGGCGGACCTGATCCACCGGCCCGCCAGGATGGCGGCGGTGAGGGGGGAATCGGCTCGGGCGCTCGAAGCGCGGATCCTGTCCAGACTCACAACTCGATTATCCCACACATCTGGTAGGAAATTCAGGAAAGTCGCGGAACCGCCTCGACCGGCTCCCGCGTGTGCCGGCGTCGCGAGAACACCTCCGTGACCTCTCTCTGCTCTACCACCTTGCCGTCCTTCATGACCAGGACCCGGCCGATAGTCTCGTGCTGAAGTGCCGCCGAGTTTCGATGGAGCCAGTCCAATGATCTTCATTACCGCGAAGTTCCGCATCCGGCCCGAGGACGCCGACCGCTGGCCGCAGCTCGCCGCCGAGTTCACCGAGGCGACCAGGGCCGAGCCTGGCTGCCTGTGGTTCGACTGGTCGCGCAGCGTCGAAGACCCGGCCGAGTACGTGCTGGTGGAGGCGTTCCGCGACGAGGCGGCCGGGGCGGCGCACGTTCAGTCGGCCCACTTCAAGCAGGCCCGGCAGGCGCTCCCGGCGCACCTCGCCGAGACGCCCCGCATCATCAACGCCTCCGTCCCGCAGGACGACTGGTCCCTGCTGGGCGAACTGGCCGTCCCGGACCGCGACTGACAGCGATGATGGAGATGAGCGCCTCTTGCCCGGTTCGCGGCTCATCCCACAGTTCTTGACGGCACCCTGGTTGCCCCGGCCTTCGACGCGCCACCCGGCAATGTGTACGGCTCGCCGCAGAAGTAACGGTTGAGCGCGTCAACGGCGGCCAGCAGCATGTGCGCGACCGCCGGATCGTTGCGCTGCACGTTGACCGAGAGCGTCATCCGGCGTACGCCTGTGGCGTCGGCGAAACTGAAGGTCTGATAGCCGGGGATCGAGCCGGTCGCGCCCCACATCTCGCCGCAGGTGAGTCCCACCGACTCCAGCCCGAGCCCGTACCGGGGGAAGCCCGGGGCCTGCGGAGTGCTGACGCCGGTGCGCATCTGCGCCAGCGAGTTCTGGCTGACGAGCCGGCCGCCGAAGAGCGCTCGGTAGAAGCGGTTCAGGTCGCGGGCGTCGGACACCACTCCGTACGCTGCCCAGGCGAAGGACGGGTTCAGCCGGGTGATGGGCCGCAGCGAGCCCGGCCGGGTCGGGTCGGCGCCCGTGGGCAGGTGGTAGCCGGTGGCGTGCGGGCCGCGGATGCCGTCCCAGGTCTTGGGCAGGTAGGAACGCGTCATGCCGGCCGGGCGGAAGATCCTCCGGTCGAGCTCGGCGCTCAGCTCATGACCCGTCACCTTCTCCACGAGCAGCCCGAGCAGGATGTAGCCGGTGTTGGAGTAGGCGAAGCGGCCCCGCTCGGGCTGGGGCAGCCGCTCGGCCTCATCGATGAGCCGCTGCGGCGGGTAGGTCAGCTTGCCGTACTGCTCAGGGTCGGCGAACTCGGCGGCACGGTCGTAGGTGGCCAGGCCGCCGGTGTGGTTCAGCAGCTCCCGCACGGTGACCTGGTCGCCGTCGTGGATCTGGCCGGGCAGCCGCTTGCCGATCGGCTCGTCCAGGCTCAGTCTGCCTTCCTGGACGAGCTGCAACACGATTGCGGCGACCATGCTCTTCGTCACGCTGGCGACGCGGAAGCGCGCCTCGCGCGGCACGGGCTTCCGGGTGTCGAGGTCGGCGGTCCCGCTGGTGCCGATCCAGGTCCCATGGTCGTCGTCGATCCGGACCAGGACACCGGGGGCGCCGGCGGCCACGGTCGCCTCGAGCGCCTGCCGCATTCCGGCGGGCTCTTCGTACCGCGCCTGCGCACTGGCCGGGACGGGCGACAACAGGCCCGCGGCGACAAGCACGGCGACCGCCATGCGTTTACCGCTCATCGGCGACATACGTCTTTCCTTCGGTGGAGGTCGTGGAAACGATCTCCATCCTGGCGGCGCCCGCAGCCGTCCTCCTCCACACTCGTGACGATCTCTACCTGCGACCGCAGTCGCACCTCTGTGCTACTCCAGGATTGATCGGTACGCAGGAGACGGGCCACGTCGCGCACGCCGGCGAAGTCGTACACGCCGGCTTTCGGCGAGCCAGGAACACCGCGAGAGGAGCCTTTATTTTTTCCGGGCTCTTGACGAAAAACACGCGGGGTCGGCACACTTCGCGTTATGTCACACCCCCGTGGCCCTCTGGCGCAGCTGCGGCGCGGGCACGAAGAGCTCGTGCTCGAGCTGCTGCGCAAGCACGGCCCGCTCAGCCGGGGCGAGCTGGGCAAGCTCTGCCAGCTCTCCCGGACCACCCTGTACGACATCCTCGCCGAGCTGCTCTCCACCGGCGCGGTGGTCACCGCCACCCAGCCGGACGCCCCACGCGGCCGCGGCAGGCCGGCCGAGACGCTGACCCTCAATCCGGGCGCCGGCCAGGCCATCGGCATCGACTTCGCCCGCCGCGCGGTGCACGTCGCGGCCGTCAACCTGGCGCACGAGATCGTCGGATCGGCCAGCGAGCCGCACCCCGCCGACCTGTCGTGGGAGGGGCGGGTGGACCTGGCCGAGCGGCTCGTCGCCTCGCTCACCGACGGCGGCCTGCGGCTGGGCGCGCTCAGCGCGATCGGCGTCGGCGTGGTCGGCCCGGTCGGCGGCCCCGACTCCGAAGACGCCCCGGACCCTACGGACGCCCCGGACCCAGGAGAAACCCCGGACCCCGGCGAGCCTGCTCACCCCGCACAGGTGCTGCTCGGCCGGCGGTTCGGCGTGCCGGTGCTGCTGGACAACAACACCCGGCTCGCCGCCCTGGGCGAGGCGATCTGGGGCGCCGCCGCCGGCGGCCGGGACGTGCTGTACCTGCGCCTGTCCCACGGCGTCGGCGGCGGACTGGTGGTCGGCGGATCGCTGCACCGCGGCGCGTACGGCCTGTCCGGCGAGTTCGGCCACATCACAGTGGACCCCGAAGGAGCGCCCTGCGACTGCGGCGGCACCGGCTGCCTGGAGACCGTGGCCTCGATAAGAGCCGTGCTGGACGCCTACCGCGCCGCCGGCGGCCGGGCCGAGGACGTGCCCGAGCTGGCGAAGGCCACCAGGGCACGCGACGAAACGGCGCTGACCCTCCTGGAGGGCGTCGGCGGCAGGATCGGCGGCGTGCTGGCGGCCGTGTGCAACGCGATCGGCCCCAGCGTGATCGTGATCGGCGGTGAGCTGGCGGAGACCGGCGCCGCGCTCATCGAGCCGGTCGAGCGGGCGCTGCGCGCCCAGGTCATGCCCGTCTCCAGGCACCGCCTCAGCCTGCGCCGCGCGACGCTCGGCGAGGCGGCGGGCGCCCTCGGCGGCATCGCCCTGGTGCTGCACGAATCCCCGCTGCTCTCCCGCTACCCGGCGGGCCCCGACCTCGCGGCCGGCCCCATCGACGTCACCGAGCCGGCCCCGAAGGAGGGCACATGACCTCGCTCACCACGCTGGACAAGGCGCCGGCGGCGCGGCGCAGCTCCGGCGGCCGTCCCCAGCGCGCCGTCACGCTCAACCTGATCGCGGTCGCCGCCGGGCTCGCCCTGTGGACGCTGCTGGCCGTGGTCGGCGTGCAGGCCCTTCCGACCCCGCTGCAGGTGGCGGCCAAGGCCGGGGAGCTGATCGCCGACGGCACCCTCCTCGACGACGCGCTGGCCAGCCTGCGCAGGGTGCTGCTGGGCTTCCTGCTCGGCACCCTGCTGGCCGTCCCGATCGGCTTCCTGATGGGCTGGTACCCCACCGCACGCGCCCTGCTGGAGCCGTACGTGCAGTTCTGGAGGACCGTGCCGCCGCTGGCGATCATCCCCCTCGCCATCGTGATCCTCGGCATCGGCGAGGTGCCGAAGGTCTTCGTGATCTTCCTGGCGGCGTTCCTGTCCAGTGTCGTGGCGACCTTCCAGGGCGTGGTGGACGTGGACAAGACGCTGATCAACGCCGCCCGCGTGCTCGGCGCGTCCGACCGGACGATCTTCCTCAAGGTCGTGGTGCCGGCGTCCACGCCGTTCATCCTGGTCGGCATGCGGGTCGGGCTCGGCTCGGCCTGGGGCACGCTGGTCGCCGCCGAGCTGATCGCCGCCCAGGAGGGCCTCGGCTTCCGCATGCAGCAGGCCCAGCTCTACTACGACCTGTCCACGATCTTCGTGGGCCTGATCGCCATCGGCCTGCTCGGCCTGCTGATGGACCGGCTGCTGCTGCTGGCCGAGCGCCACCTCACCGACTGGCAGGAGCGCCGATGAACAGCAAGATCTCGTTCAGGGACGTGGTCAAGACGTACCCGATGAAGGACACCACCTTCACCGCGCTCGACCACGTGTCGCTGGACATCGCCGACCGCGAGTTCGTCACGGTCGTGGGCCCGTCAGGGTGCGGCAAGAGCACGCTGATGAGCATGGCGGCCGGGCTGGTCGAGCCCACGTCGGGCGAGGTGCTGGTGGACGGCGTGCCGGTCACCGGTCCTGGGCCCGAGCGGGGAGTCATCTTCCAGCAGTACGCGCTGTTCCCGTGGCTGACCGTGCGCAAGAACGTCGAGTTCGGGCTGAAGCTCATGGAGCTCCCGCCCGACGAGCGCAGGCGTCGGGCCGAGCGGGCGATCGAGCTGGTCGGGCTCTCCCACTTCGCCGACGCGCTGCCCAAGACGCTGTCGGGCGGCATGAAGCAGCGCTGCGCCATCGCCCGCGCGTACGCGGTGAACCCGCAGGTCCTGCTCATGGACGAGCCGTTCGGCGCGCTCGACGCGCTCACCCGGGTGCAGCTGCAGGACCAGCTCCTCGACACCTGGAGCCAGGAGCAGCGCACGGTCATGTTCATCACCCACGACGTGGACGAGGCCGTCTACCTGGCCAGGCGCGTGGTCGTCATGGCGGCCAGGCCCGGCCGCATCCAGCAGGTCATCGACGTGGACCTGCCGTACCCGAGGACCGAGGAGATGCGGCTTTCGCCCGAGTTCGGGCGGATACGCAACGAGGTCTGGCACTCCGTCTACCACCAGGCACCCGCGGCCTGACACCTCCCGGAAAGGAACTACCGCCATGCGTTCTCTTCGCCGCGCCCTGACGGCCGCCACGGCGGTGAGCGTCATAGCACTCTCCGTGACCGCCTGCTCCGACGGCGGCAGCACGGTCCGCTTCGGCTACATCAGCGACTACAACGGCGCGAGCCTGCTCGCCATCGCGAACAAGCAGGGCCTGTGGGACAAGCAGGGCCTCACGCCGGAGATCAAGGTCTTCACCAACGGGCCGCTGCAGATCCAGGCGCTCGGCGCCGGCGACCTCGACTTCGGCTACATCGGCCCGGGCGCCATGTGGCTGCCCGCCTCCGGCAAGGCGAAGGTCGTCGCGATCAACACGCTCGCGTACGCCGACCGCGTCATCGGCCGGCCCGGGATCAGGACCATGCAGGACCTCAAGGGCAAGAAGGTCGGCGTGCCGCAGGGCACGTCCGGCGACATGGTGCTCAGCCTGGCGCTGCAGAAGGCCGGGATGACCGAGAAGGACATCCAGAAGGTGCCGATGGACCCGGCCACCGTCGTGTCGGCGTTCTCGGCCGGGCAGATCGACGGCGCCGGCATCTGGTACCCGCTGATCGACACGATCAAGCAGAAGGTGCCCGGCACGGTCGAGATCGCCAGCACCAGGGAGTTCCCTGACCGCTCCTTCCCGACCGCGTTCGTCGGCGGCACCAAGGTGGACCAGGAGCTCACCAGCAAGGTGATCAAGGTCCTGCAGGAGGCCAACGACTGGCGGGCCGCCCACCCCGACGAATCGATCACCGAGGCGGCCGCGCTGCTCAAGCTCGACCCGGCCAAGGTCAAGGCCGACGCGGCGAACGTCCAGACGATGCCGACGGCCGACCTGGTGGCCAAGACCAAGGACGGCACGGTCGCCAAGTGGCTGAACAGCCTGGCCGACTTCTTCGTCGGCACCGGCCAGCTCAAGTCGCGGCCCGACCCGGCCACGTACTACACCGGCGACCTCTACGAGAAGGCCTCCAACAAGTGAACCTGCTGTTCCTGATGACCGACCAGCACCGCGTCGACACCCTCGGCTGCTACGGCAACCCGCACGTCGCCACGCCCAACCTGGACAGGCTGGCCGCGACCGGCACCCGGTTCGACCGGTTCTACACGCCGACGGCCATCTGCACGCCCGCGCGGGCCAGCCTGCTCACCGGGCAGGCCCCGTTCAGGCACCGGCTGCTGGCGAACTACGAGCGCAACGTCGGCTACCTGGAGGACCTGCGCGAGGACGCGTTCACCTTTCCCGGCGCGCTGCGGGAGCGCGGCTACCAGCTCGGGCTCATCGGAAAGTGGCACGGCGGCACCCGCCGCAACGCCGCCTCCTACGGCTTCGACGGGCCCGACCTGCCCGGCTGGCACAACCCGGTCGATCACCCCGACTACCTGGCGTACCTGGAGGAGCGGGGGCTGCCGCCGTACCGGATCTCCGACCTGATCCGGGGCACCACGCCCAACGGCAACCCGGGCAACCTGCTGGCGGCGCGGCTGCACCAGCCGGTGGAGGCCACGTTCGAGCACTACCTGGCGACCAGGGCGATCGAGCACCTCGACCGGTACGCCGCCGACGGCCGGCCGTTCTTCCTGGCCACCCACTTCTTCGGGCCGCACCTGCCTTATCTCCTCCCGGACGAGTACTTCGACATGTACGACCCGGCGCTGGTCGAGCTGCCGCCGTCGATCGCGGAGACGTTCGAGGGCAAGCCACCCGTGCAGCGCAACTACAGCGAGCACTGGACGTTCGACACGATCCCGATCGAGGTCACGCGGAAGCTGATCGCGGTCTACTGGGGCTACGTGACGCTGATCGACCAGCAGATCGGCCGGATCCTCGACCGCCTCGACGAGCTGGGCCTGTCGGACCAGACGTCGGTGTTCTTCACCGCCGACCACGGCGAGTTCACCGGCGCCCACCGGCTGCACGACAAGGGCCCGGCCATGTACGAGGACATCTACCGCATCCCCGGCATCGTCCGCATCCCCGGCGAGGAACCGCAGGTCAGGAACGAGTTCGTGACGCTCACCGACTGCACCGCGACGATCCTGGAGCTGGCCGGCTGCGACAGCGAGCCCGCGGTGGACAGCCGCAGCCTGGTCCCGCTGGTACGCGGGCAGCACCCGCAGTGGCCGGGCGAGCTGCTCGCCGAGTTCCACGGCCACCACTTCCCCTACCCGCAGCGGATGCTCCGCGACGACCGCTACAAGCTGGTCGTCAACCCGGAGTCGGTCAACGAGCTGTACGACCTGCACGCCGACCCGCACGAGCTCAGCAACCGGTACACCCACCCGGAGCTGGCCCCGGTCCGCCGCCGCCTGATGCGCAGGCTGTACGACCTGCTGCGCGAGCGCGGCGACAACTTCTACCACTGGATGACCCCGATGTACGACATCGGCTCCTCCGACTACGACCCCACGCTGAGCTCCTTCGAGAAGGAGGACACCGCCACGTCAACTACTACCGACTGAACCGGTGGTTTGCTCTCACGGGCCCGTCTGGCTGAAGGGAGGCCGGTAGCGTGTGGCTGGTTGCGTACCACCATGACGCGGTGGACAACGAGAACGAGGTGCGCGCGGCGACCAGCCGGGACGGGCAGCGCTGGGTGCGCAACGGCGTGTGGACGCTTCCGGCCAAGGGCAAGCTCAAGATCGGTCTGATCTCCATGAACCGGTCGGGTGCCGTCGCCACGTTCGACTACGTCCGGACTTATCGCGACTGATCCTCGGGTGGGCGCCCGCGACGGTGGGCGCCCACCCGGCCACGGTACGAGCGGTCAGGTACGCATTGACTCCAGGCCCTTGACCACGGTGGTCGTGAGGATGCCGACCTCGCCGATGCCGATCGTCACCGCGTCGCCGTCCTGCAGGGTGAACGGCAGGTCGGGAACCAGGCAGGTGCCGGTGGCCAGCACGGCGCCGTCGGGGAAGAGGTCGGCGCGGAACAGGTAGCCCGCCAGGTCGTCGAGCCGGCGGTTCAGCTGGGAGGTGGACGCCTTGCCGTCCCACACCGTCTCCCCCGCCCTGGCGATGCTCAGCGAGATGTCCAGCGCGTACGGGTCGGGCACCTCCCACGCCGGCCTGATCGCGGGGCCGACCGCGCACGCGCCCAGGTAGATCTTGGCCTGCGGCAGGTACAGCGGGTTGACGCCCTCGATGGTCCGCGAGCTCACGTCGTCGACCACCGTGTAGCCGGCGATCTCCCCGGCCGCGTTCAGCACCAGGCCCAGCTCCGGCTCCGGCACGTCGATCTCCGAGTCCGACCGCACCGCGATGCGTCCGCCGTCGCCGGAGACCTTCCAGGCCACCGACTTGAAGAACAGCTCGGGGCGTTCGGCGTCGTAGACCAGCTCGTACACGTCGGCGGCGCGCTCGCTCTCAAGCACCCGGGCCTCGCGCGAGCGCCGGTACGTCACGCCCGCCGCCCAGACCTCCATCAGCCCGTCCACCGGCGCGAGCCGCCGCACGGACCCGGAGGGGTGCTCCGGCCCCTCCGCCCCGGCCAACCGCTCCCGCAGCCCCTCGACCGGCAGCCGCAGCAGCTCGGCCACGGTGGTGAGGCCGGACAGCTCCACCACCCGCTCGCCGTCGTCGACGCCGACCGCGGGGGCGTCGGTCAAGGGGCTGACGAACCGTACGATGTGCATTGCCTGCTCCTCATTCTCATCAGTACCGGTCTGGTGAGAGTCTCCCCTATCGGGTCAGATGAGCAGTTTGCCGGGGGGTGGGGCTAGCCGTTGATCGGCTTGCCGAGGGCGCTGCCCGCCAGCCAGTCGTCCCACGACTTCGCCCAGGGCGTCGGCCCGTTGCCGAACTGCAGCTTCCGCGACGTCCCGGTCACCTCGATGATGTCCCCCCGCTGCGTGAACTCGTAGAACCAGCGGGCGTTCTCCGGGCTGGCGTTCACGCAGCCGTGGCTGACGTTGCGGCTGCCCTGCGCGCCGGTCGACCAGGGCGCGGCATGGAAGAACGTGCCGCTGTAGGTCATCCTGACGTTCCACTTGGTACGGATGCGGTACTCGCCGGGCTTGCCGATGGTGGCCGAGTCCATGATGGTCTCCGCGGCCTTCTCCTGGGCGATCATGATGCCGGAGTAGCTGTCGTCGCCGGGCTTGCCCAGGCTGATCGGGATGGTCTTGACGACGTCGCCGTTCTCCCGCACGACCGCCCGATGGGTCGAGTTGCTGACCTTCGTGATGTGCTCGGGCCCGACGGTGAAGGTCAGGCTGCGGTCCTTGGTGCCCCACAGGTCCCGCCCGGCACGCAGGCCGGCCAGGTGGGCGACCACCGTGACCTTCTCGCCGCTCGGCCAGTACTCGCGCGGCCGGAACTGGACCTCCCGGTCGCTCACCCAGCTCCAGGCGCCCTCGACCGGCTTGGACATCCGCACCTCCAGCGACCGCTCGACCGCTGCCCGGTCGTCGCGCGCGGTCACCGGCCGCGACAGCAGGAGCTGGACCGGCATCCCGACGCCGACCTTCTCGCCGTCCAGGGGCGACATGCCGCTCTCCAGGACCCGCTTGGGCTTGAGCGTGGTGAACTCGCTCTGCGCCGTGACCGGCTTCCCGTCCGTGCCGGTCGCCTCGGCGCTCACCGTGTACGCGGTCGAGGGCTTGAGCGGCCACTTGGGCCGCCACGTCCCGTCCGCGGCCGTGCTCCCGCTCACCTCACGGCCCTTGGCGTCCGCGACGGTCAGCTTGGTGACCTTGCCGTCGGTGACCTTCACGCCGATCCCGGTGTCCGGGGGGACCTTCTTCGTGCCGTTGGCAGGGGTGATCGACAGCTTGGCCACCGGCTGCTGCTGCTCCTGGTCCTGTGGTTGTGCGGCGGGCCCTCCCGAGCCGCCCGAGCTGCAGCCGGCGGCGAGGAGCAGGGCCGCCGTGAAAGCGCTGGCCAGTGTGGTCCGGCCGTTCCGCATCGTCGATGCCTCCCAAGCCTGACAAATGGGGCAGATTTCACAGTAGGTGATCCCGACGGCTCCTGCCCCCGAACCGGGAGACCATGCCAGGCGCATTGACCGCCGTATTAGGGCGGTTTAACATCCGCTTTACTCGGCTTCTGAAATTTTCCTCCTGATAGCGAAAGTTTCATATGATCGCCAGACTTCTGATAGCGGTCGCGATGGTGGCCGCCGCGACGGCCGCCGTCCCGCCGCCCGCCCAGGCCCGGGCAGGCAGGCCGCCCGGCACGTACGTCTCCGCCTCCGGCGGCCCCGGCCGCTTCCCCCTTGTGGCCGCCGGCCGGGCCGCGCCCATCGTGGTCAGCGCGGGCGATCACGCCGGCGTCGTCCGCGTGGTGGGCGATCTGCAGGCCGACATCGAGCGCGTCACCGGCGTGCGACCGGCCGTGGTGATGGACGGGGCGAAGGACGCCGTCCCGAGGCAGGACGACGTGGTGCTCGTGGGCACCATCGGCAGGAGCCCGCTCATCGACCGCCTGGTCAGCGCCGGCAAGCTCGACGTCTCGGGCATCGCGGGCAAGTGGGAGACCTCGCTGGAGCAGGTCGTCCAGAACCCCATGCCCGGGGTGCGGCGGGCGTTCGTGATCGCCGGGAGCGACCAGCGGGGCACGATCTACGGCGCGTACGACATCTCCAAGGAGATCGGCGTCTCCCCGTGGTACTGGTGGGACGACGTGCCGGCCCGCCACCAGGACGCCCTGTACGTGCTGCCGGGCCGCCACACCCAGGGCACGCCGAAGGTGAAGTACCGGGGCTTCTTCATCAACGACGAGAACCCCGACCTCGGCACCTGGGCGCCCCGCTACTTCGGCCCCGGCCTGGCGCAGGGGTACCCCTGGGGCTTCAACAGCAAGTTCTACGCCAGGGTCTTCGAGGTCATGCTCAGGCTGAAGGCCAACTACCTGTGGCCGGCGGTCTGGGGCCGGGCGTTCGCCGAGGACGACCCGGACAACCACCAGGTCGCCGCCGAGTACGGCGTCGTCATGGGCACCTCCCACGAGGCCCCCGTGATGCGGGGCATCGAGGAGTGGAACCGGCACGCCGTCGCGGCCGTACGCGACTCTCAGGGCGAGATCGTCACCCCCGGCCACGACCCGTGCGGCGGGACGGGCGAGTGGAGCTTCCGCCGCAACGGCGAGGCCATCAAGAAGTACTGGGCCGACGGCATCCGCAGGATGAAGGAGCAGGGCTTCGAGGGCGTCGTCACGCTCGGCATGCGCGGCAACGGCGACGTGAGCCTGCCGGACGGCGACGGCATCGAGCTGATGCGGAGCATCCTGGCGAGCCAGCGCGAGATCCTCGCCCGCGAGAGCGGCGAGTCGCTGGAGAGCATCCCGCAGGTGCAGACCCTCTACAAGGAGGTGCAGCGGTACTGGGACCAGGGCCTGCGCCCGCCGGACGACGTGACCGTGGTCTTCTGCGACGACAACTGGGGCAACCTGCGCAAGCTGCCCGACCAGGCGCTCCCCGCCCGATCCGGCGGCTACGGCATGTACTACCACTTCGACTACGTCGGCGGCGGCCGCAACTACAAGTGGGTCGACACGGTCAACCTGGCGAGCACGTGGAGCAGCTCAACCTGGCCTACACCTACGGGGTGGACCGGCTCTGTGTGGTCAACGCCGGCGGCATGTAGAACGAGGAGCTGCGCTGCGGTTCCTCCTGGACTACGCCTGGGACCCTGACAAGCTGCCGCCCCAGCGGGTGAACGTCGCCACCGCCACCGGCGCCAACGACACCACCATGAACCGCCAGTGGGAGCGGGGCACCTCCGACAACGTCAACATCACCACGACCACGCACACGATCGCGACGCCGGGCGTGCACGTGCTGAAGTTCTGGATGGTCGACCCGACCGTCGTGCTCCAGCGCATCGTGGTGGACACCGGCGGCCTGCTCCCCAGCTACCTCGGCCCGCCGGAGAGCCGCCGCCTCTGAACACCGGCTGCGTTGCCTGGTCCACCCACCCCGCAGGATCATGGGGCGGGTGGACTACTACCTGATCTCGGACGGCCCGCAGCGGATCCTGGTGGAGGAGTTCGTCCTCAGCGAGGACCACACCGCCGCGGGCATCGACAGCGCCGCGTGGAGCCCCGGCGGCGGCTCGTGGTCCGCCTCCCCGGCCCTGAGCCGTGAACTGCGCTCCGACGCCCGGCTCCGCGCGCGGACGACCCCGGTGGACCGGCGCTCGGCGGCGGAGGCGTACGCCCGGCTCGGCGGCGGCGAACTGCCCGATGAGCAGCGGCTGCGCGCGCTCTTCCGGCAGCGCCAACCCCTGCCGGCGGCGGCACCGCTCAATCTGGGCGCCTCACCGGATACGCGCCGTTACCGCATCCTGTTCGCCGGTGACTTCGGCCCGGACGGGCTGGCGAACGCCCGCGCGGCCCTGCGGCTCGAGCCCACCGGCGACCCGCGTGTGGTGGGCCGGTCGTCGGGCGGCGGCTTCGCCTGGGAGCTGCGCCGGATCGGCGCGGGCATCGCGTGGTGTGTGGACGTGATCGCGCATCTCGAGGCCGCGCCGGCCGCAGCGCTCGGGGCGCTACTGGAGCATCACCGGCAGGCGATCCGCGAGCAGGGCCTGATCCCGGTCACCATCGAACGCTTCGCCTGATGTCACATTTCGGGGCTTGATCCCGTCATGTCTATGACGTACCAACCCAGTCATAGGCGGGGACACGATGAAGGTCAGCTCACTGGCCATGGCACTCGATGATCGGATCGGCGGGGCCGGGTTCCTGAAGAAGGCGATGCGGAAGGTCTTTCCCGATCACTGGACCTTCCTCCTCGGGGAGATCGCGCTGTACGCGTTCGTGGTCGTTCTGCTCACGGGCGTCTTCCTGACGTTCTTCTTCAAACCGACCATGGAAGAGGTGCTCTACAACGGCGCCTACGCGCCGCTGCACGGCGTCAGGATGAGTCAGGCCTACGCCTCGACGCTGGAGATCAGCTTCGAGGTGCGCGGCGGCCTGCTGATGCGGCAGATGCACCACTGGGCGACGCTCGTCTTCCTCGGCGCCATCGTCATCCACATGCTGCGCAACTTCTTCACCGGAGCGTTCCGCAAGCCGCGCGACCTGAACTGGCTGATCGGCGTGGTGCTGTTCGTGCTGGTGATGTTGAACGGGCTGTTCGGCTACTCGCTCCCCGACGACCTGCTGTCCGGCGCGGGGCTGCGCATCCTGCACGGGGTCACGGTGTCGATCCCGCTGGTGGGGACGTACCTGGCGATGTTCCTGTTCGGCGGCGAGTTCCCCGGCGAGGACATCATCTCCCGGCTGTTCGGCATCCACGTGCTGCTGATCCCTGGGCTGCTGCTCGTGCTCATCCCGCTGCACGCGGTGGTGCTGACGTGGCGGCAGACGCACACCCAGTTCCGGGCCAAGGGGCTGAGCGACCGGGTCGTGCGCGGCGCGCCGTTCTTCCCCACGTTCCTGGCCAAGACGACGGTCTTCTTCCTGTGGGTGCTCGCGACGGTGGCGCTGCTCGCGACGGTGTTCCAGGTCAACCCCGTCTGGCTGTACGGCCCGTACGCGCCCAGCACGGTCAGCGCGGGCTCGCAGCCCGACTGGTACATGGGCTTCCTCGAGGGCGCCCTGCGGATCATGCCGCCGTGGGAGCTCACGGTCTTCGGGTACACGGTGACGATGAGCGTGCTGATCCCGGCCCTGGTGGCACCGGGGCTGCTGTTCACCGGGCTGGCACTCTACCCGTTCGTGGAGCGCTGGATCACCCGGGACCACGCCGTGCACCATCTTCTCGACCGGCCGCGCGAGGTGCCGTCACGGGTGGGCCTCGGGGTCGCCGGGATCGTCTACTACGGCGTGCTCTGGTTGGCGGGCGGCAACGACCTGATCGCCTCGACCTTCCACATCTCGCTGTACACGACCACCTGGATCTTCCGCGTCCTGTTCGTCGCCGGGCCCGTGCTCGGGTATGTGATCGCCCGGCGGATCGCCCTCGGGCTGCAGGGCCTGGACCGGCACACGGTCGCCCACGGGGTGGAGACCGGCCTGATCGTGCGCGGCCTGGACGGCGCGTTCGCCGAGATCGAGCGGCCGGTGAGCGAGGAGGAGTCCGCCGTGCTCGTGCCGGCCGCGCCGCCCGCGCTGCCGGTGGCGGCCAACGGCGACGTGCCACCCCCGGCCCGGCGCCGCGTGCGCGACGCCGTACAGCGCTCCTGGTCCCGCTGAGGGGCGGTCGTCTCCACCGGTTTCCCTCATCCGGAATGCGATCTTCCGCGAACCAGGTGTGCGTGGCGGTTGTCGTACTTGTTGGAACGATCCCCATCCGGGATCGTCCCTATAGGAGGACGCACCGGGCGCGCTGCGCACAAAGGGGGATTGATGGAGATCTGTGCGAGGGAGCACCCACCGTTCCTGACCGGGGTGAAGCGGGTGGCGGCGGGGGTGCTCGCCACGGCCGTGCTGGTCACCCTCACCGCCGCCACGGGGGCTGCCCAGGCCGCCGCGCGGTCCGACACCCGAGAGGCGCGGTCCGACGCGTTAGGCGTGGCGCTGTTCGGGACGTCGGAGGCCTCGCTGCCGGCCGCCTCCCGCGCGGTGCTGTCAGGAGCGCCGGAGGCGGCCCTGCTGCAACCAGCCCTGCGGGAACCGCCGTCCTCCGCGCCCGGCGACGCCGCCGCCGAGGCCCGGCCCCGGGTCGACTGCCGCCGCGTCAAGTGCGTGGCGCTGACGTTCGACGACGGCCCCGGCCGCTACACCGACACCCTGCTGCGCCATCTCGCCAAGTATCGCGCCCGCGCCACGTTCTTCGTCGTGGGCAGCAACGTCGTGACGTACCCCCGCGTGCTGCGCCGCACCGTCGCGGCCGGGCACGAGATCGGCAACCACACCTGGTCGCATCCTCTCCTGACGAGGCTGCCCGCCGCCCGGGTGCGCTCCCAGCTCGCCCGCACCGACCGGGCGGTCAAGGCGGTCGCCGGCGTCGTGCCCCACCTGGTCCGCCCGCCGTACGGGGCCTTCAACAGGGCCGTGCGCAGGCAGATCTCCCGCCCGATCGTGCTCTGGAACGTGGACACCCTGGACTGGCGCTACCGCAACAGCGCCACGGTGGCTCGCAGGGCGCTCAGGTCGGTACGGCCGGGCAGCATCATCCTGTTCCACGACATCCACCGCACGACGGTGGGGGCCATGCCGCGCGTGCTGAAGAGCCTGGCCCAGCGCGGCTACCACTTCGTCACCGTCACCGAGCTGTTCGGCGGCCGCCCGCCGCACGTCGCCTTCGGCGCCGCCCCACCGAAGAAGGTCTGATCTGAACCCTTCTCGCGTTCCCGGCGTATCTCCCGGTGTGAGCGGTGATCGCGCGTGAACGCCGAGCGGAAGGGATTGCGACACCGGCAGCAGGGACACCGTGCGGGCCGGCCGGGCTGCCGGCCCGCACGGGCTGCGGGCCGTACCTGATCATCCCGGCGGGGGTAGTCCTGGCACCACCTCTCGGACGGGCCGTGGCGCGATGGATATCCGCTCGCGTGGGCGCGAACGTGGAAAGCATGAGCCTCGCAATGGTCAGCGCCCTGCTGGGCGCGCTCATCGTCGTCCCCCACGCCTCGGGCCTCGAGTGGCGGGCCTGTCAGGAGGCCGGGCGGCCGAAGGAGATGGAGTGCGCGTCCGTCGAGGTGCCGCTCGACTGGGCCGAGCCCGACGGCCGGAAGATCAGCGTACGGATCGCCCGGCTGCCCGCGACCGGGCGTAAGACCGGCACGGTGTTCAGCATCCCGGGCGGGCCCGGCGGGTCCGGGATCGACGATCTCACGTCGTACGGCAAGAGCTTCGCGGGTCTGCGGGAGCGGTTCGACGTGGTCAGCCTCGAGCCCAGGAACGCCACCTCGTTCGGGATCCTGCCGCAGGAGTGCTTCGCCACCGGGCCGTGGCTCACCCGGCCCGGCAGCCCGCGCGAGTACGCCGCGCTGGGGGCGACCGTCCGCCGGAGCGCGGAGGAGTGCAGGAGGCGCGCCCCGGTGTTCTTCGACCACCTCGACTCGGCGTCCGTCGCACGGGACATCGACGCGATCCGCTCCGCCATCGGGGAGGAGCGGCTGAGCTTCGTCGCCACCTCGTACGGAGGCGTGCCCGCCGTCGCGTACGCCCGGCTGTTCCCCGGCAGGGTCAGGGCCATGTACCTGGACGGGGCGGTCAACCAGCTCCGGGATCCCCTGACGGAGGCGCGGACGAGGTACCGCACGTTCGAGGCGCAGTTCGGGCGGTTCGTGACGTGGTGCGAGGCCGCGGGGGCGTGTGAGGCGGGCGTCGCGGAGCGGTGGCAGCGGCTCGTGGCAGCGGCCGACCGGACGCCGATCCCCGTCAAGGGACAGGCGGTCACGTACAGCGGTTTCGACCTGCAGGTGGCCGCGATGCCGCACCTCGTCTCGCCGGGACCGGCGCCGGATCACCCGCGGTGGCGGCAGCTCGCCCAAGCCATGCGGCAGGCCGAGGGCGGGGACGCCGCCGGGTTCGCCGCGTACGTCCAGGCGGGGATCGGGAGCCTCAAGCCGCCGTCGTTCGTGGGCATGAACGCCACCCAGTGCGCCGACGGGCTGCGCTTCGGCGGCTATCGCGAGTACCGCGCGGTGCGGGCGCTGGGCGAGCGCGTCTCCCCGAACCTCGCCGGGATGGGATTGTGGCACCGCCTCGGCTGCGTGGGCTGGCCGACGCCGGTGACGAATCCCCGCGCGCCGCTGCCCGCCGGCCTGCCGCCGTTGCTGGGGGCGGGCTCGTGGACTGACCACGACGACACCGCCGACATCGTGCGGCGGGTGCCGGGGTCGGCGACGGTCCGGTACGACGGGCACGGCCACGGGCTCTACCTCACGGGCAACGCCTGCGTCATCGCCCATGCCGACGCGTACCTCATGGACCTGCGGCTGCCCCCGACCGGCACCGTCTGCCGCCCCTGACCCCTGCCCATCAGGGAGTCCATCGCCCCGGCCGCCCATGTCCGGCCGCCCCGGCGGTCGTGGCGGGTGTCGGCGGCCCCGGGGAAGGGGGCCGCCGACAGCAAGAGACCGCAGAGGCTGGTCAGGCGAGCAGACCGGCGACCGCCAGAGCGGGCTCCGGGTGGCCGGCCAGGAGCACGGCCACCTCCGGGTGGCCGTGGCCGGCCGTCGCCGGAGCCTGCCACGAGCCCTCGCACCCGAGCAGCCCCGCCACCGCGTCGCACGCCGCCGGATGCCCCATGAGCAGCTCGGCCACCGGCCCCGAGGCCACCGGTGCGGCGGGCGCGGCCGCGGCGGGGCGGGCCGACCAGGGCGGCACCCAGCTGTCCACGGCGCCCAGCGTGCCGGGGAACGTGCGCCCCGCCTCGCGTACGAGCACCGGCACCAGCTCCGCCGCCTGCTCGCGCAGCGCCGTGATCAGCTTCGGCAGCCAGGGCAGCAGCACCCGGTCGGGCAGCCGCCCGAACGCCTTGGAGACGACCTCCACCACGAACCCCGACAGGGCGGGAACGGGCTCCATGGCCTGGACGAACCCGATGATGTAGTGCGGGAACGACGGCACGACCAGCGGGTTGGCCAGCAGTTCGTCGCACCGCTCCCGCAGCTCGGCGTGCGACAGCAGCCCGAGCTGGGACCGCGCCGCCCACAGCAGCGCGACCTTGGCCGGCGACTCGGGGTGGGACTGCTGCACGGCCAGCTCGAGCTGGGCCCGGTCGCAGCCGAGCGAGATCGCGAGGCTCTCCATCGAGAACAGGAAGCCCAGCATGGCCGCGACCTGCCGCACCCCGGTGTCGTCGTCGACGAAGGCGGTCGGCAGCAGCGTGCAGTAATGCGCGTATCCGGAGGTCGCGAACTCCTCGCACCAGGCCGGCAGCTCCGGCTCGTGGGCGCGGTAGTACGCCATCAGCCGCCGGATCCTGCGCAGCACCTCGGGCGCGTCGTGCACGCTCCGCTCGGAGGCGAGCAGCTCCACCGCCCGCGCCCCCAGCTCGTCGGCGAAGCGCCGGCTGCCGAGGAAGATGACCGCGTCCTCGACCGCCGCCAGCGCGACGGCCGCGGTGGCCTTCGGGTCCCACACGGAACGGCGCAGCCGCTGCTCCACCACCTGCTCGATGGTGACGCCCTCGTAGCCCAGCTCGATGATCGAGCGCTGGTGCTTGCCGAACGCCAGGTCCCAGCTCTCCTGGATGGAGCGCTCCCCCAGCCCGCGCTGGCCCATGATGGGGCGTACGGCATCCGAGGGCAGCAGGTAGCGCAGCTTCCACAGCAGGTCGGAGCAGGGCCGCAGTTCGGGGTTGGCGTTGAGGTCGAGCAGCGCCCGCTGGATCGTCCGTTTCTCCAGGTCGAGCCCGAGCGGCGCGAGCCGGTCGTAGACGTCGCGGGCCAGCGGCGGCATCGCGTCGTAGCCGACCTCGCCCACGCGGTCGCCGCCGAGCAGGATCTCGCACAGCCGCCGCACGTCGCGGCGGCCCGGCACGACGTCCTTCTCGATGCACGTGACGGCCGCGTCCTGGAAGTCGTACGGGGTGGGCCTGACCCGGTTGCGCATGCCGGCCAGCAGGATCGACGTCTCGAAGACGGCGATGGCGTCGGCGGTGCTGGACAGGTAGCCGTTGCGGCGGGCCAGCCGGACGATGTCGACGCTCCAGCCCAGCAGCTCGGCCTCGTCCAGCTCGTCGAGCGCGGGCGGCTTCGACAGGAACCCGGTCAGCCGGTCGGTCACCTCGGCAGGAGCGACGGGCGCGGGCAGCTTGGCAGCGCGCTTGCGCGTACCCTTCTGCCCGGCCAGCTGGAACGGGGTCAGCTTGCTCCGGGTCAGCGACTTGGCCCACGTCGCCGCCGCGATCGACACCGAGCCCGAGGCGAGCCCGAACTGGGCCTCGATGGCCGAGTGGCTGGACGGGATGAGCCCGTACAGCCATTTCGTGCCGGTGCGCGGGCTGATCTCGAAGGTCGCCGTGGACCTCACCCCGAACTGCTCGACGCGGCTGGCGGCGTGGAAGGCGCCGCACACGTACAGGCAGTCGGCGGGGTCGGCCCCGGACGCGGCCAGGTGCTCGCGCATCCTGGTCCACATGTAGCGCTCGCGGTCCTCGTCCACGGACACCCGGCCGCCGTCGCGGTCGAGGCGGCGGAACAGGCTGCCGATCAGCACCATGACCTGGCGGTATGTGTCGTAGTCGGCCCCGGCCAGCGGCTGCTCGACGTACTGGTCCCACCACTCCGACCAGTGGCGCACCTTGCCGTGGTGGAGCAGGTGCTCCTCCAGCTCGGCGAAGCGGGGGCGCAGGTCGCCGATCTCGACGCCCACCGCGTCGCCGTGCAGGCCGGACTCCTCGGCGTGGTCCTTCTTGTCCGGCTCCTCCTTCGGGGCCCACTGGAAGACGTGGTCGGTCGACCTGTCGACCAGCACCAGCTCGACGCCCGGGGTCTCCAGCGCGTACGAGATGGCCTGGTATTCGGCGGACGCCTCGGTGATGGGCGCCACCACGCTGAGCGGCGCCCACGTCGGGGGGAAGCCGTCGATGTCGGTCGCGAACGCCTGCACCGCCACCGGCAGCCGGCAGTTGCGCAGCTCGGTCAGCAGCGGCTGCAGGTCCTCGCAGAGCTCCAGGTAGATGACCTTCGGCTGCTTCTCCCGCAGCCTGCGCACCATGGCCAGCGCCGAGGCCGGCGAGTGGTGGCAGACCGGGAAGATCTCCAGCTCCTCGCGCAGCGCCCGGTCGACGTCGTCCACCAGCCCGGACAGGATGTCCGAGACGGCCACAGGACTGTCGGCGAACGCGGCGGCGGCGTCGAGGAGCTGCTCGCGCAGCGAGACGAAGGGGCTCGTCTGTTCGGTCATGAGAGCGTGGCGATGGCCTCGCGGCCGCCCTCGAGGAACTCCGGCCACTCCCCGCCGTCCTTCTTGCTGCGGGGCTCGACGACGCCGTGCCAGTACTTGTTCAGGATCGCGAGATCCTCGGGGCTGCGCCTGGCCAGCGAGCCGACCAGGGAGCCGGCGAGGGTCTGCGCGCGCAGCGTCCGGTCGCCGAAGAAGTTGCTGTGCAGGATCGCGTCCTCCAGCACGCCGATCTGCTCGGCCGTGGACAGGGCCGACTCCAGCTTCTCGTCGTCGCTGGTGGCCGACGCGGCGGCCGAACGCAGGTCGGCGAAGCTCTGCAGCAGGATGTCCAGCAGCGTGGGCGGGACGTCGAGCTCGATCCGGTGCCGGCGCAGCAGCTCTTCGGTGCGGAAGCGGACGATCTCGGCCTCGCTCTTCTTGTTCGTCACGACGGGGATGCGGACGAAGTTGAAGCGGCGCTTGAGCGCGGACGACAGGTCGTTGACGCCCCTGTCACGGCTGTTGGCGGTGGCGATGATGGAGAAGCCGGGCTGGGCGAAGACGATGTTGTCGTCGTCGAGCTCGGGGATGGAGACGTACTTCTCCGACAGGATCGAGATGAGCGCGTCCTGCACGTCGCTGGTCGAGCGGGTCAGCTCCTCGAAGCGGCCGATCACGCCGGTCTCCATCGCCGTCATGATCGGGGAGGGGATCATCGACTGGCGGGACTGGCCCTTGGCGATGACCATGGAGACGTTCCAGGAGTATTTGATGTGGTCCTCAGTCGTGCCCGCCGTGCCCTGGACCACGAGCGTGGAGTTGCGGCAGATGGCGGCGGACAGCAGCTCGGCCAGCCAGCTCTTGCCGGTGCCCGGGTCACCGATCAGCAGCAGGCCCCGGTCGGAGGCCAGGGTCACGATGCTGCGCTCGACGAAGCTGCGGTCACCGAACCACTTCTGCGGGATCTCCCTGTCGATCCCGTCGGAGCGCTCGGAGCCGAGGACGAACAGCCGGATCATGCGAGGGCTCAGCCGCCACGAGAACGGCTTGGGGCTGTCGTCGATCGACTCCAGGTAGTCGAGCTCCTCGGCGTACTTCACCTCTGCGGGGGCGCGCAGCATATCGTCACTCATAAGAGGGTCTCCTAAGCGAGGAAGTTCTTGAGCTCGAAGACGAGCTTGCGGATGTGGCCTGAGATCACCGGGGTGCCCAGGTCCTTGAATTTCTTGCGGAACCACGGGTCCACGCTCTCCTGGCCCGAGCTGTTGACCGAGCCGACAGGGATGAACTTCACCCCCGAGCGGTAGACCGCCTCGATGCCGTTGTAGAGCGGCTGCGAACGGTCGAACTCGTAGAAGTCGGAGATCCACACCATCACGGTGTTACGCGGATCGCTGATCTTCGGGCGGGCCATGGCCATCGCCACCGGGCCGTCGTTGCCGCCGCCGAGGTTGGTACGCAGCAGCACCTCGAACGGGTCGTTGATCCACGGGGTCAGGTCGATCGCCCGGGTGTCGTACGCGATGAGGTGCACGTCCACCTTCGGCAGCCCGGCGAAGATCGACGCCAGGATGGTGCAGTTGACCATCGAGTCCACCATCGAGCCCGACTGGTCGACGACCACGATCATGCGGGCCGGGATGGTGCGGCGCGCGGTCTGCCGGTAGTAGAGCCGGTCGACGTAGAGGCGCTGGTCTTCCGGGCTCCAGTTGGTGAGGTTCTTCCAGATGGTCCGCTCGATGTCGAGGTTGCGGAAGACCCGCTTGGGCGGCACCGACCGGTCGATGACGCCCGCGCTGGCCTGCTCCACCTGGGTACGCAGCACCTCGGCGACCTCGTCCACGTATCTGCGGATCAGCGCCTTGGCGTTGGCCAGCGCGACGCCCGACAGGTTGGACTTGTCGCGCAGCAACTGCTCGATGAGCGACATGCTGGGGGTGAGCTGCTTGGCCAGCGTCGGGTCGGCGAGCACCTCGCGCAGGTGCATGCGCTTGACCAGGTCGCCCTCCAGCCCGGCGAGCACCCCTGCCAGCTCTTCGTTGCCCGGGCTGTGCCGCAGCCCGCCGGGCCCGCAGCCCATGCCGCGCTCGAACCAGGCGGCGTCCTGCTTCCACGCCTCCAGCTGGCCCGCGGTGACGTTGCCCGAGCCCGTGGCGAACACGTTGAGCAGCAGCTTGGAGACCAGGGCCGCGCGGCGGACCTCGTCTCCTTCCTCGTGGTCCTGCTCCGCCATCAGGCCCTCGAACTCGGCGGCCAGGTCGGGGAAGCGCTGAACGAGGTTGTCGACCGAGATGCCGGGGTCGAGCAGCGCAGGCGGGAGGCCGAGGTCGTCGACGATGGCCACGCTCGACCGTTCGAGGGTCGGCTGCTCGTCGGGGCTGAACAGGCGGGACAGCAGCCGCCAGTAGAGCACCTGGCGCCGGGTCTCGTCGGAGGTGGTCTGGGAATCGGTCATTTGCGCAGCAACCGCCCCGCTCGCTCGCGGAGGACGGCGACCACGTCGCCGGCCTTGGCCTCGGCCTTGACGACCTTGGGGTCGGTGGGGCCCATGGCCCAGTCGCCGGTGTGCGCGGTGACGGGCTTCTTCTTGACCATGGCCTGCACGGCGAGTGGCTGCAGGAGCCACTGCCCGCCGTCCCAGCGCATCAGGCCGATGCACGCGGAGGAGGCCGACACCAGCTCGGGTGTGAGCGGGCCGCAGGACGGCAGCCGGTCGAGGGCCACCGGGAGCGTGTTGCCGCCCAGGTCGAGCGTCTGGCCGTCGATCGTGTAGCCCTCGAGGAACACGGGCTCCGCGATGCGTACGGGATGGCGGTCGAGGGGCGGGGTCGGCGGCGCCTCGGCCGCGGCGAGCTGGAGCCGCGCGGTCGCGAACGGGTCGGCCGCCTCACCGGCCTGAGCGCGGTCGTCGTGCCACACCAGGTCGCCGCCGGGGAGCAGCGGCAGGTCGGTGACCTCCAGGCTGAGGTGCCCGGCCAGCGCGCCCATGAGCACCGGGTGATCGCTCATCAGCCGCCACACGGACGGGCCGGAGATCGTGTCCACCTTCGCGGCCGCCACGCTCGTGCGTACCAGCTTGGAGTGGGCGCCGCCGGCAGGCTCGAGGATGCCGTGGACCTGCACGCGTACCACGGTGGCGTGCTCGTGGACGTCGGCGCCGAGGATCAGCAGCCGGCCCGAGACCGGCTCGGCGGCGCCGTGCCAGGCGCCCTTCTGGGACAGCAGCAGGGCGCGCGTCCACAGATCGCCCCATCTGCGGGCGGGGACCACGCCCATCGTGGCGACCGGGCACGACGCCCGCAGCTCCGCCGCGAGGCCGTCGAGCAGCACCGCCAGCCCACGCAGCTCGGGCACGGCGAGCAGCGCCTCGATCGCCTGGTCGGAGGAGGAGACGAGGTCGTGGTCGACGCCGCGCCAGCCGGTGATGGCCAGCTCGCGCAGCCAGCCCCGGGCCCCGGCCAGCACGCTCCCCGGCTCGCCCGCGCCTTCCCCGGCCTCCCAGGCCCCGCGGGCGCGGCCCAGCGCCGTGTCGAGCCGGGCGAGCAGGGCGTCGTGCACCGCGCCGAACAGCGCGGCCCGCCCACCGGCCAGCACCGCGAGGTGCTCGTCGCCGATCGATCCCGCGGCCACCTTCTCCGCCGCCTCGCCGATCCGGTCGCCGAGAGGGCTCGCGGCCAGCGCGCCCGCCAGGGCGGCCAGCGCCGCGGACGCCTCCTCGCCGAGCCGGGCGAACCCGTGGGTGAGCGCGCCGTCGAACCCCGCCACCAGGTCGAGCGCCTCGCCGACCCCCGCGGGGGTGTCGCCGAGCAGCTCACCGAGCTGTACGTCCAGCATCACCGCACCGCCTTCACTGCCTGGAGCACGTCCGCCCGCACCGTCGCGAGCCCGGCCCTCCGCACAATCGCGATCCTGGGCATCAGCGCACCGCCCCCGTTGCCGGGAACCAGTGCAGCTCGGCCAGCGGCTCCGTGCTGGCGGGCACCTCGAGGTAGGCGAGGTGGCGCAGGAACCGGCTGAACACCACGGCAGCGGGGGTGCGCTCGACCGGCCCGTTGATGGAGCTCATCAGGAACTGCCCCTCGGGCACCTCCACCCCCAGGTAACAGGCCACCCGCTCGAGCCCGTACTGCAGGACCGCCTCGTCGGCCAGTTGGTGAATGTGCTTGCAGGCGTAGCCGTGCAGCGCGCCGCACGGCCGGTTGTTGTTGGTGCTGCAGCTCAGCGCGTGGGTGCCGGCGGTGATCGACGATACGTAGACCCGCTCGATGTCGGACCCGCTCGACACGACCCCCTGCAACCGCCCGTCGGCCAGCTCGACGAAGGGCACCTTCGCCAGCTTGCGCGGCTTGACAGGCGGCACCATCTGCACCACGCTGCGCTGCTCCCACGCGGCTCTGTCCGCGTCCACGACCTCAGAACCTCCGCCCCGGCCGGCTCGCGGGCGCAGGCGGGAGTGCCCGCACCGGCGCGACCGGCTGATCAATTGATCCGGGAACTTACCCGACCTCACCGACAGAACGGGGGCCAAACGATCAAAGCGCGAGGCCCGGGATGGTCGGCCGTACGACCACAGAGTGTCGATAATGGTGTCAACCGGCATGAACTGACAGGGAGGGGCTGATCGAGATCCTCCGGAACAAGGGGGCCCGCGTCCGCTCGGTCTCCAAGGCGGAGGCCATCGAGATCACGGAGACGCGGATGGTGCTGGAGGGCCTGTCCGCCGCCAAGGCCGCCGAACGCGTCACGTCCGAGCAGGCCGCCCGGCTGCGGGAGATCGTCGCGGAGATGCGCACCGCCGTGGAGTCGAACGATCTCGACCGGTATGCGGGGCTGAACGCGTCCCTGCACGCCATGGTCCGCGAGATCGCCGGCCACCGCACGTCGGCGTCGATCATCGAACGGCTCGGGGCGCAGGTGGCGCGGCACAGGTTCCGCCTGGCCCGGCAGCCGGGGCGGGCGGCGGTGTCGTTGCCGCAGCACGAGCTGATCGTGGCGGCCATCGTCGCCCGCGACCCCGAGGCGGCGCAGACGGCCATGCAGCGGCATCTCCGCAGCGTCGCCCAGGCCCTGGAGGCGGCCGCCGACTGACCTGCCCCTGTCAGGCCATCCGTTCCAAGGTGGCGGCGGTGGCGGCGGTCATGAGGTGCGGCACCTCGAGCGACTCCAGCATCCAGGTGGCGGCGTGCATCTCGTGCACCCGCCGCACGCTGTGCTGCGCCGCTCCCTCCATCAGCCGCACCACGAACCGCTCGTCGGCCGCGGTCACCGTCTCCATCAGGTGGTCCCGGAACCACTCCCCCAGCCCGGCCGCCTCGGCAGCCCGCTGAGACTCCATGATCAACGCGCTCAGCCCTTTGACCAGCACACTCCGCAGCAGCTTGCGAGCGGCCGCGTCCCCGGGAGAGCCACCGATCGGCGTCACGTCCATGCCATGGAGACCGGCGAACGCGGCGAACCGTTCCGCGCCAGGCCCACTGGCCAGGATCGGGGTCGCGAGGCCCCGCAACGGCACGGGAGCCATGATCGCACCGTCCGCCGCCGTGGCGCCCGCCGGCTCCACAAGCTCGGCGATCCGCCGCTTGTCATCCGGCGCGCCGGTGGAGAGGTCGGCGTAGAGGGCGCCGGGTTGGAGGTACGGGCGGGACTCCTCGGCCGCGGCCACGCTGTCGGCGCCGGTGGTCACGGCGATCACGATGTCGGCCCCGCGAACGGCATCAGCGTTGCCCGCCACCAGGAGCGATCCTCCGACGGACGTCTGCGCCGGCGGGTGGGCGGGGTCGTGAACGCGCAGGCGCACATGCGGGCGAGGCCGTGGGCGAGCACCTGGCCGACTTCGCCGTAGCCGAGCAGCGCCACCTGAGGTCCGTTCATGAGCGGCCATATCGTTGACAATATTGTCAACCAGAGTAGCGACTACCCGCCATTGACGCCTCCCCAGGCAGGGGCTAACGTCGTTTCATAACTTAAAGGAAACTTTCCTAATAGTTTCCTGGCATCCCGCCCCATCACCCCCCAACCGGATGTCGGAGAGCCATGAGACACAGCACCCTGAGCAAGATCCTGGTGGCGTTACTGCTGCCCCTCACCGCCGTGGCGGTCGCCCCGCCACCGGTCTCCGCCTCGGCGTACGTCGCAGCGGCCGAGTGGGCGCCGTGGACGGCGTACACGGCCGGCACGCACGTCACGTACAACGGCGTCGAGTACGAGTGCATCCAGAGCCACACCTCCCAGCCCGGCTGGGAGCCCCCGAACGTCCCCGCCCTCTGGAAGCCCGCGACCGGCGGCGGCACGGACACCACCGCGCCCTCCGTCCCGGGCAACCTGCGCTCGACCGGCGTGAGTAGCAACAGCGTCTCCCTCACCTGGGACGCCTCCACCGACAACGTCGCCGTCACCGGCTACGAGATCTACCGAGGCGGCACCCTCATCACCACCGTCACCGGCACCACCCACACCGACACCGGACTGAGCGCGGGCACCGCCTACACCTACACCGTCCGCGCCCGCGACGCCGCCGGCAACCGCTCCGCCAACAGCAACAGCATCACCGCCACCACGACGGGCGGCGGCGGAGGCGGCGGGAACAAGGTGCTCGGCTACTTCGTGCAGTGGGGCGTCTACCAGCGCGGATACCACGTCAAGAACATCGACACGAGCGGCTCGGCCGCCAAGCTGACCCACATCAACTACGCGTTCGGCAACGTGCAGAACGGCCAGTGCACGATCGGCGACAGCTACGCCGACTACGACCGCTTCTACCAGGCGAGCGAGAGCGTGGACGGCGTGGCCGACACGTGGGACACCGGCGCGCTGCGCGGCAGCTTCAACCAGCTGCGCAAGCTCAAGAAGAAGTACCCGAACCTGAAGGTGCTGTTCTCCTTCGGCGGCTGGACCTGGTCCGGCGGCTTCACCCAGGCCGCGCAGAACCCCACGGCCTTCGCCAACTCCTGCTACAACCTGGTCGAGGACCCGCGCTGGGCGGACGTGTTCGACGGCATCGACATCGACTGGGAGTACCCGAACGCCTGCGGCCTCACCTGCGACACCAGCGGCCCGGCCGCGTTCAGGAACGTCATGTCGGCGCTGCGCTCGCGCTTCGGCTCCGGCAACCTGGTCACGGCGGCCATCACCGCCGACGGCACCAACGGCGGCAAGATCGACGCGGCCGACTACGCCGGTGCCGCGCAGTACGTCGACTGGTACAACGTCATGACGTACGACTACTTCGGCGCCTGGGCGGCGCAGGGCCCGACGGCCCCGCACTCGCCGCTCACCTCCTACTCCGGCATCCCGATCGCCGGTTTCTACTCCGACAACGCGATCCAGAAGCTCAAGAGCAAGGGCGTGCCGTCGAGCAAGCTGCTGCTCGGCATCGGCTTCTACGGCCGCGGCTGGACCGGGGTCACGCAGGCCGCGCCGGGCGGCACGGCCACGGGAGCGGCGCCGGGCACGTACGAACAGGGCATCGAGGACTACAAGGTGCTCAAGACCCGCTGCCCGGCCACCGGCACGGTCGCGGGCACCGCGTACGCGTACTGCGGAGGGCAGTGGTGGAGCTATGACACGCCGAGCACGATCGGCGGCAAGATGAGCTACTCGAAGAGCCAGAGCCTCGGCGGCGCGTTCTTCTGGGAGCTCAGCGGCGACACCACCAACGGCGAGCTGGTCACGGCCATGCGGAACGGCCTGGGCTGACCTGTAAGGGGGCCGGCCCTGGTCAGGGCCGGCCCGTTCAGCCCAGCTCGCTGAGCTGCTCCGCGGTCAGCGCCACCGTCGAAGCCGCCAGGTTCTCCTCCAGGTGGGCCACCATGGAGGTGCCGGGAATCGGCATCGTCACCGGCGAACGGGCGAGCAGCCAGGCCAGGCTGACCTGCGCGGGCGTGGCCCCGACGACCTTGGCGACGTGGTCGACGGGGCTCCCGGGAGCCGCCAGCGCGCCCTTGGCGATGGGGCTGTAGGGGATGAACCCGATCCCCTGCTTCTCACAGTGCTCCAGCACGCTCTCGGAGAACCGGTTGGTGAGGTTGTAGCGGTTCTGCACGGTGACGATCTCGACGATGCGCCGCGCCCGCTCCAGCTCCTCGACGCTCACCTCCGACAGGCCGACACTGCCGATCTTGCCTTCGTCCTGGAGCGCCTTGAGCTCGCCGAGCTGGTCCTCCAGCGGCACCTCCGGGTCGATGCGGTGCAGCTGGAGCAGGTCGATCCGCTCCAGACCGAGCCGGCGCAAGCTCATCTCGACCTCCTGCCGCAGGTACGCGGGCCGTCCCACGACCACCCACTTGCTCGGCCCCGTGCGTACGAACCCGGCCTTGGTCGCGATCAGGAGCTCCTCGGGGTACGGGTGCAGCGCCTCCCGGATGATCTCCTCGCTGATGTACGGCCCGTACGAGTCGGCGGTGTCGATGAGGTCCACGCCCAGCTCGACGGCCCGGCGCAGCACCCGGACGGCCTCGTCGTGATCGCGGGGCGGCCCCCAGACACCGGGCCCGGTGAGACTCATGGCGCCGAAGCCGAGGCGGTGAACGCTCTTGCCACCGATGGGGAACGTGCCGGTGGACTGGAGCTCAATGGACATGCGGAACACTCCGTCAGACGTCGGAACATCACTTCCGTACCAGCATGACGGACACGTCCCCGACACCGGCCCCGGCTCCGCCGCCAGGGCAAGAGGACGGCCGGGCCGATCAGCAAGATCCCGGCGACCGCGATCGCGGTGCGCGCGTCCGTGACCGCGGCCAGCACTCCCCACAGAGCCGTCGCTGCGGCGCTGGCCGCCCGCCCGGTGATGGTCCACGCGGTGAGGACGCGGGCCGTCGTCTCGGTCGCGGTGTTCTCAGGCCGGTACGTGACGAAGACAGGATTGAAGATGCCCATACAGAAGATCATCGCGGCCTCGACCACCATGACGACGAGCAGCCCGTCCGTGCCGGGCCTCACGAACACGAGGCCGACGAGCCAGAGCGCCCTGGCCAGGCCGAAGCCGAGCGGGACCTTGCGCTGCCCGAGGCGGCGGGTGAGCGGCCGAGACAGTCGGGCACCCAGGATGCCGCCCAGGCAGGGGATGCCGAGGCCGAGCATGTACTGCAGGGCCGTGAAGCCCAGCTCGTGCAGCATCAGGTACGCCAGCAGCGGCGCCGTCGCCTTGATGAGCGCGCTGACAAGCACCGTGTTGACGAACAGCCGGCGCAGCACAGGATCGGCGGCGATGGGCCGCCATCCCTCGACGACCTCGGCCATCCGCGACGTGCCTGCGGTCCAGGCCGGCGGCGCCGGCTCGGGCTTGGCAATCGCACGGATGCGGAGTGCGGACAGCAAGTAGCTGATCGTGTCCAGCATGATCGTGATGACGGGCCCCACCAGCCCAATGAGAGCGCCTCCCACCGGCGGGCCCACCACCGTCGAGATCCAGGTGACGGTCTCGAACCGGCTGTTGGCCTCCACCAGCCGGTGCTGCGGGACGAGATCCACCCCCCGGGCAGACGCAGGAAACAAACAACAATCGCGCTCCCATGCACAACCAGCGGCTTTCCGTGGCCAATGCGTAGCGGGTGGCGTTGAGATTGAGATCCCGGCGGCGATCATCCGGACACAGAGGACGCAGCACATCCTGCAGCGCCGCGTGGACTATCTGTAATGAAATTGTCAATTACCACTTTGATGTGCCTCTATAGCCAGATCCATCGTTTGCCGCTTAGACGGCGTTACTGGATTCCACATTTCGCCCGAGGTGATTCTTCTCATATTGCTTGGCGATCTTGAGGGAAGGTACGGATAGTTCGCAATTGTCCACCGACTCAGATAGAGAGGTGTTAGTGAACAAGTTAGTCAGCACGACGAGGCGGGGCTTCCCACCTCGTCGACACCTCGCGATGGCGACGGTGCTCACGGTGGCAGCATCGCTGCTGGTAGCAGGTGCAGCGGGCTCTGCTCAGGCCGATCCGAAGCCGGCCGAGACCCCGGCCGTTCCTTCCGTAACCACCTTCCCGCGACCAGAAGACCCTGACGCGCCATTACGGGCAGCGAGCGAGGAAGCCAAAAAACAGAACAAGCCGGTCCCGGTCGAGGCGGCGTTCACCGAGACGTCGCGAGTCTGGGCGTACCCCGACGGGCATTTCACGACCCAGTCCTATGGCGGCCCCGCTCAGCTGAAGCAGGCCGACGGCTCCTGGGCATGGTTGGACCCCACGCTCGTCGAGCAAGACGGAATACTCAAGCCCAAGCTGGCCAAAGCGGGCGTGCAGTTCTCGCTCGGCGGCGACAAGCCGTTCGTATCCATGGAACGCAGCAAGGGGCAGAAGTTCGCCCTGTCCTGGCCCACTGAGCTACCGCGCCCGGAAGTCAGCGGCAACGTCGCCCGGTACGTCGACGCGGCGGGCAAGGGCGCGGACCTGGTGGTGACCGCCTTACCCACCGGATTCCAGCATGACGTGGTGCTGCGCGAGCGGCCCACGGGCCCGCTGGAGTTCCGTCTCCCGGTCGAGACCACGGGTGCAGAGCTCACCCTGACCAAGTCCGGCGGGCTGTCACTGGTCAGCCCGAAGGGCAAGACGGTCATGTCAGCACCGACGCCGCGGATGTGGGACAACGCCGATCCGGCCGGTGCTGGCGGGCCGCGCCGTGAAACCAAGGTCAAGACCTCGGTAGAGACGGCCGGCGACCAGACCGTGCTGGTACTCAAGCCGGACCCGAAGTGGCTGGCCGACCCCGCCACGCGTTACCCGGTGACGGTGGATCCCACCACCACCCTCGGCGTTACCCAGGAAATAAGCATCCGCTCGCCTAACCGGGGGACGGGTCCGGGCTGGGTGGGTCGGTGGTCAGCCACCCCGTCGACGGGTGAAACGATCAATCGGGCGCTGATGGCGTTTGACACCACGCCGATCGCCGGACGCCAGGTGGTCAAGTCCACCATGCAGTTGACGCTGCTCTACGACGTCGTTGGCTGCTCCCAATATCAGGGGATCGCCGCGCAACGGATCACCTCGGCGTGGGTGGCCAACAACACGTCCTGGGCCAATCAGCCCAGCGTCACCGGTGAGGGACGTTCGCTGATCGATCCGTGTGTTCTGCCGCGGCCCAAGGGCTCAGTGTGGAGCTGGGACCTGACCACGATGACCCAGCTGTGGGCATCCGGGACACCCAATCGCGGCCTCATGCTGAGCCTGACCTCGGAATCTCCCGTTCCCAAGAACTATGGCGAGGACTTCTTGTTCTGGTCGCAAGGTATGGGCCAGAACGTCCCCAAGCTCAGCGTGGACTGGGTGCTGCCGCCGGAGATCCCCACCGTGACCGCCGAGTCGATCGACTCCATCAGCGGCAACGACG
>NZ_JBFANV010000026.1:0-125382 GCF_040674955.1 Nonomuraea sp. NPDC049695
ACGTCCCGGCCGTGCTTGCGGCCCATCTCGATGAGGGCGCGCTTGGTGGCGCCGATGGCCGCGTCGGCAGCCTTGCGCGCCATGGTCGACTTGGCCAGGAACTTCGGTTTGAAGTCTTCCACCGCGAGCGCGTCATGATCGCGCACGACCCGTTTGGCCCACTTACGGCCGGTGTCCTCCCGTTCATCGCAAGGTTGAAGCCCGATCGCCTTGGCGGCGATCCGGCTGTCCCCGTCCTGCTTCGCAGGAGGCCCAGATTCCTCCCGGCCCTAAGGACCCGAGCTTCTGCCGGAGGTTGTGGTGAAGCGGGGCGACGCGCCGACGAGCAACCGCTCGATCTCCTCGGCGGTCGGCCTGCCGCGGCTCGGGCTGCTCACCTGTCAGCGGCCGTCGATGTCGCCGTCGGAGGCGTCCTCGACGAGCCTGAACAGGTCGGTACGGACGTCCTGGATCCTCGGGATGTCACGCAGCACGATCTCGCCCCGGTCGCCCGCGGACTCGACGGTCAGCGTGCCGCAGCCGAGCAGGCGTTCGGGGAACGTCTGGTCGGAGCTGACCGTGTTGACCTTGGCGATCGGGATCTCGTCGGTCGACTTGTTGAGCACGCCCATGCTGATCGTGAAGCGGTGGGTGGTGAGCACGTAGCCGGTGTTCACCCAGCGCAGGTACGGCACGAGCGTGTAGATCGTCAGCAGGACGAGGCCGATGACGACGGCGGCGATCCTGGCGTAGAAGGCGTACTCCCACTCGCCGGGGATGAGGAACAGCGCCGCGCCGACTGCCCCGACGACGAGGATCAGCGCGAAGAAGGGGCCGATGAGCCGCTTCCAGTGGGGGTGGAAGGATCTGACGCGCTGCTCACCCTGCGTCAGATGGTGGTCGGGAAGGGTCATGGCCCAAATCGTCCCACCATCGCCGCCCGGCGGCCACGTTCATTCCGCCGTCCTTACATGTACGACATCTCCAGCGCTCAGCGTGTAGCGCTCGCCCTCCGACTCCACCTGCAGATGCCCGGACAGGTCGATCCCCGTGGCGAGTCCGGTCAGCGCCTGCTCGTTGGGCAGCTCCACCCTGACCCGCCGCCCGATCGTGGCGCTGACCGCCAGGTACGCCGAGCGCAGCCCCGACGCCTCCGGGTCGCCATCGGCCGCCGTCCACTCCCTGTAGTGGTTCTCGATCTCCCTGAGCACGGCCCTGAGCAGCGGGTCCCGGTCGACGCACGCGGCCTTCTCGACGGCCAGTGACGTGGCCGTCTCGGTGGGCAGCTCCTCCCGCGTCAGCGACACGTTCAGCCCCATGCCGATGACGACGGCGTCGTCGGCCCGCTCGGCCAGGATGCCGGCCAGCTTGCGCTCGCCGATCAGCAGGTCGTTGGGCCATTTGAGCCGCACGTCCACCTCTGCCACGTGGCGCACCGCCGAGGCGGCGGCGACGCCGTACAGGAGGGGCAGCCAGCCCTGCGTGGCGATCGGCGGCCGCGGCCTGAGCAGGATCGAGAACGTCAGGCCCGAACGCGGCGGCGCCGACCAGCTGCGCCCGAGCCGGCCGCGGCCCGCTAGCTGCGACTCCGCCACCAGCACCGTCCCCTCCCCTGCGCCGCCGGAGGCGGACGCGGCGAGGTCGGCGTTGGTGGAGCCGGTGCTCTCCACGACGGTGACGCCCGTCCACAGGGAGCCGGGCCGCACGAGCGCGCGGTTGAGCGCGGCCTCGGAGAGCGGCGGGCGTTCGAGGTCGGAATAGCGTGAGCCGGACATCCCCCTATCTTGGCAGGCAAGAGGAGGATGGAGAGATGAGCAAGCCTTTGGATCCGCGCAACTGGGCCTCCTGGCGGCCGTTCGGCATCGGGTTGCGCAAGCCGAACAACTACCTGGAGCTCTGGAAGGCGTTCAAGTCGGTCAAGGGCAACCGGCGCTATGCCTGGCGGATACTCAACCAGGGCACCTGCGACGGGTGCGCGCTGGGCACCCAGGGCATGCGTGACTGGACGATGGACGAGATCCATCTGTGCAACATCCGGCTGCGGCTGCTGCCCCTGAACACCATGCCCGCCCTGGACACATCCCTTTTGAGCGACGTCTCGGGGCTCGCGGGCAAGAAGAGCGCCGAGCTCCGCGAGCTGGGGCGGCTGCCGTACCCGATGCTCCGCAGGCGGGGCGAGCCCGGCTTCGCCCGGATCAGCTGGGACGAGGCGCTGCGCGTCGCCGCCGACGGCCTGCGTGAGGCGCGCTTCGGCGCCTATCTGACCAGCCGCGGCATGCCGAACGAGAACTACTACGCCGCCCAGAAGGCCGTGCGCGCGCTCGGCACCAACAGCATCGACAACGCCGCCAGGATCTGCCACTCGCCCTCGACAGTGGCGCTGAAGCAGACCATCGGCGCCGCGGCCACCACCTGCTCGTACGCCGACTGGATCGGCTCCGACCTGATCGTGTTCATCGGCTCGAACCCGTCGAACAACCAGCCGGTCGCGATGAAGTACCTCTACCACGCCAAGAAGGCGGGCACGCGGATCGCGATGGTCAACGCCTACCGCGAGCCCGGCATGGACAAGTACTGGGTGCCGTCGAACGCCGAGTCGGCCCTGTTCGGCACGAAGATCACCGATGCGTTCTTCGGCGTGAACGTGGGCGGGGACATCGGCTTCCTCAACGGCGTGCTCAAGCACCTGATCGAGAACGACTGGGTGGACAAGGAGTTCGTCGACCGGCGGACGACCGGCTTCGAGGAGCTGCGCGCCGAGCTCGCGGGCCAGTCGTGGGAGGAGCTGGAGGCGCTGTCGGGGGCGTCCAGGGACGACATGTACCGCCTGGCCAGGCTGCTGGGCGAGGCGAAGTCGGCGGTGCTGGTGTGGTCGATGGGCATCACGCAGCACACGTACGGCGAGGACAACGTCCGCTCGATCGTGAACCTGGCGCTGGCCAGGGGCTTCGTGGGGCGCGACAAGTGCGGGCTGATGCCGATCAGGGGGCACAGCGGCGTGCAGGGCGGGGCGGAGATGGGCGCGTACGCGACCGGGCTGCCCGGCGGCCTGCCGATCACGCCAGAAAATGCCACGAAATTTACTGATATGTGGGGATTTGAGGTCCCGGACACGCCCGGCCTGACCGCGACCGACATGATCGACGCCGCCCACAGCGGCGACCTCGACGCGCTGGTGTCGAGCGGCGGCAACTTCCTGGAGGTCCTGCCCGACCCGGCCTACTGCCGCGAGGCCCTGTCGCGCCTCAGGCTCCGGGTGCACATCGACATCGTGCTGTCGTCGCAGATGCTGGTGCCGGGCGAGGGCGACGTGCTGCTGCTGCCCGCGCAGACCCGCTACGAGATGGTCGGCGGCGTGACCGAGACCTCCACCGAGCGGCGGGTCATCTTCTCCCCCGAGGTCGAGGGGCCGCGGATCGGCGAGGCGTGGCCGGAGTGGAAGATCTTCACGGAGCTGGCCGCCCGCACACGTCCCGAAATTTCGGCAAAAATTGGCTTTACCGGCACCCCGCAGATCCGCGCCGAGATCGAACAGGCGGTCCCCTTCTACCGGGGCATCGCCGGCCTGCGGAGGTTCGGCGACAACGTCCAGTACGGCGGGCGCCACCTCTTCGCCGACGGCCGCTTCCAGACCCCCGACGGGCTGGGCAGGTTCTCCGCTGTCGGGCTGCCCGCGCTGGAGCGCCCCGACGGCGCGTTCATGGTGGCGACCAGGCGCGGCAAGCAGTTCAACAGCATGGTCCACGAGCGCCTCGACGGCTTCAACGGCGCGCCGCGCGAGGCCGTGCTGATGAGCGAGTACGACGCCGACCGCCTCGGCCTGCCCGACGGCGCCCCCGTCGAGCTGCGCTCCGGCGAGCGTGCCTACCGGGGCAAGGTCCTGCGGGCCCCGCTGATGCCGGGCAACCTGCAGATCCACTGGCCCGAGGGCAACGTCCTGCTGGACGAGGCCCGCCGCTCGCCCGACGCGCGGATCCCCGACTACAACGCCCTCGTCACTGTGCGGCCGCTGTGAAGACGCGCCCGGGAGCCACCAGCCGCGTCAGGATCACCGAGCTCTCCGGCTCCACCGCCAGGGACCGCCGCGACGACCTGGCCACGGAGGAGCCGCTGGAGATCCGCCTCACCGCCGCCGACGGCACGCGCAAGACCGTGGCCATCACCATGCGCACCCCTGGGCACGACTTCGAGCTGGCCGCCGGGTTCCTGCACGGCGAGGGCCTGGTCGGCCCCGGCGGGATCGCGGCCATCGCGTACTGCGTCGACGAGGACGTCCCGCCCGAGGCCCGCTACAACACCGTGACGGTGCGCCTGCACGGCCCCATCCCCGACCTGCCCGCCCTCGACCGCCACTTCCTCACCTCGAGCGCCTGCGGCGTCTGCGGCTCGGCCGGCCTCGAAGTGCTGCACGACCGCTGCGAGCCGGTCCCCAGGGGCCTGCTGAAGCTCACCCCCGAGCTCCTGTACGCCCTCCCCGACCGGCTGAGGAAGGCGCAGGGCGGGTTCGGCAAGACGGGTGGGCTACACGCGGCCGGGCTGTTCTCCGCTGCCGGGGAGCTGGTGGCGCTGCGGGAGGACGTGGGGCGGCACAACGCCGTGGACAAACTGACCGGCTGGGCGGCGCTGAGCGAACGGCTGCCGCTGGCCGAGCACGTGCTCATGGTCAGCGGCAGGACCAGCTACGAGATCATGCAGAAGGCTCTGGCGGCGGGCATCCCGGTGGTGTGCGCCGTGTCGGCGCCGTCGTCACTGGCGGTCGACCTGGCCAGGGAGTTCGGCATGACGCTGGTGGGTTTCCTGCGGGGCGAGCGCTGCAACGTCTATGCGGGCGCGGAGAGGATTTTTGTGGAATGAATCGTTCCGTTCTGCTATTCTTGGAACAGAACGAACCGTTCCCCTGCTTCGAAAGAGGAGCTTGCCGTGAGCATCCGCCCCTTCCGCATCGAGATCCCGCAGACCGACCTCGATGACCTCCGGGCCCGCCTCGCCCTGACCCGCTTCACGGACGAGATCGCCGGCGCCGACCAGGGCGTCAGCGTCGAGCGGGTGAAGCGCCTGGTCGGCTACTGGCGCGACGGGTTCGACTGGCGGGCGCAGGAGGCCAGGCTCAACGCGTACCCGCAGTTCACCACGGAGATCGACGGGCAGAACATCCACTTCATCCACGTTCGCAACGAGAACCCCGACGCCCTGGCGCTGATCCTCACCCACGGCTGGCCCGGCACCGTCGTCGAGTACCTCGACGCCATCGAGCCCCTGTCGCGCCACTTCCACCTGGTCATTCCGTCGGTGCCCGGCTACGCCTTCTCCGGCCCCACGCACGAGCTGGGGTGGAACAACCAGCGCATCGCCAGGGCGTGGGCCGAGCTGATGGCCCGGCTGGGCTACGAGCGCTACGGCGCGGTAGGGAACGACGGCGGCTCGATGATCTCGCCCGAGGTCGGCAGGTTCGACCCGGACCATGTCGTGGGCGTGCACGTCACCCAGCTGTTCTCGTTCCCGTCGGGCGACCCGGCCGAGTTCGCGGACCTGAGCGAGGAGGACCAGGCGGGGCTGGCCGTGCTCGACTGGTTCTGGAAGGAGAAGGGCGCCTTCAACGTGCTGCACTCCCAGCAGCCGCAGACCCTCGCCCACGCCATCGCCGACTCCCCCGCAGGGCTGCTCGGCTGGCTCGCCCAGCTCTTCGACGAGGACCTGGACGACGACTTCGTCCTGACCAACACCTCGATCCACTGGTTCACCGGGACGGCGGGGTCGGCGATCCGGCAGTACTGGGAGAACGCCCGCATGGAGCAGCCCAAGGAGCCCACCACCGTGCCGACAGCACTGGCGATGAGCGAGGGCGACTTCAAGTCGATCCGCCGCTTCGCCGAGCGCGACCACGCCAACATCGTGTCGTGGAAGACGCTGCCGGCCCCGGTGCACGGGCACTACGCCGCGCACACCGCGCCCGAGGTCGTCGCGTCCGACATCGTCGCCTTCTTCAAGGGCCTCGGCTAGTACCCCTTCCCCCTGCTCCTTCGCGACCCACCGCACTTCGGCTGGGGTCCCTTGGGGAGGGTGGCGGCGCCGCAGGTCGGTCGCGGCGCCGCCAGGGCCGCGGCTGGGACGGGTCAGCCGGTGTTCTGGAGGCCCGCCGCGACGCCGTTGACCGACAGCAGCAGGAGCGTGGACAGGCGCTCGCGCTCCTGCTCAGACGGGTTCCCGGTGCGCAGCGCGCGCAGGGCCCGCAGCTGCAGGTGCGACAGCGCGTCCACGTACGGGTCGCGGAGCTGGACGGCGCGCGAGAGCACCTTGCGGTTCTCCAGCAGCCGCGTGTGGCCCGTGACTTGCAGCACCAGCTCGCGGGTCCTGTCGTACTCCTCCAGCACCTGCCGGCTGAAGTCCTCCCGGCCGCCGAGCGCCAGGTAGCGCTTGGCGATCGAGCGGTCGGTCTTGGCCAGCGACATCTCCGCGTTGTCGAGCATCGCGTTGAACAGCGGCCACTCCGCGTACGCCGCCCGCAGCTCGTCAAGAGAGCCGATCGAGGCCAGGCCGGTGCCGAGGCCGTACCAGCCGGGCAGGTTGACCCTCGTCTGCGCCCACGCGAACACCCACGGGATCGCCCGCAGGTCGTCGAGCGAGCGGGGCGCGCCGAGGCCGCGGCGCGCGGGGCGCGAGCCCAGGCGGAGCGTGCCGATCTCCTCCAGCGGGCTGACCAGCCCGAACCACTCGGGGAAGCCAGGAGCCTCGGTCAGCGCGCGGTACGCCTGCTCCGACGCCGTGGCCACCTGCTCGGCCAGGCCGCGGAAGCGCTCGGCGGCGGCCGCCGTACGGTCGCCGACGGTAGGCGAGGAGGCCAGCAGCACGGCGTTGGCCACCTGCTCCATGTGGCGGCGGGCGATCGCGATGTGGCCGTAGCGGGCGAAGATGACCTCGCCCTGCTCGGTGACCTTGAACCGGCCCGCGACCGAGCCGGGCGCCTGGGCCAGCACCGCGCGGTTGGCCGGGCCGCCGCCGCGCCCGAGCGCGCCGCCGCGGCCGTGGAACATGCGCAGCTTCACCTCGTGCTTGGCCGCCCAGGCGGTCAGCTCCTCCTGCGCCTCGTAGAGCCGGAGCGTGGCGGCGGCGGGACCGAGCTCCTTGGCCGAGTCGGAGTAGCCCAGCATGATCTCCATGCGCCGCCCCGTGGTCGCCAGCCGTGCCTGCACCTCCGGGATCTCGAGCATGCCGGTCAGCACGAGTGGCGAATTGGCGAGGTCCTGGCCCGACTCGAACAGCGGCACCACGTCGAGCACGGGAGCCCGGTCGCCGAGCGCGTGCCTGGCCAGCTCGTAGACGGCCGCGATGTCGTCGGCCGAGCGGGTGAACGAGACCACGTACCGGGAGCAGGCCGTGACGCCGAACCGCTCCTGGATCCAGGCGATCACCCGGATCGTGGCCAGCACCTCCTCGGTGCGCTCCGACAGCTCGCCGCCGGCCCTGACCTCCTCCAGGGCCGCCGCGTGCACCTGGGAGTGCTGGCGCACCTCCAGCTCTGCCAGGTGGAAGCCGAACGTCTCCACCTGCCAGATGAGGTGCTGCAGCTCCCCGTACGCCTGCCGCGGCGCGGAGCCGGCCAGCGACTCCTGCACCAGGCGGAGATCGGCCAGCAGCTCGGCGGGCGAGCGGTAGGCGAGGTCGAGGTCGCGGCGGCGGGTGGCGGCGATGCGCGTGGCCACGAACAGCAGCCACTGCCGGTGCGGCTCGCGCGGCGAGCGGGTGGCCAGCTCGGAGACCACGTCGGGGTAGGCGTCCACGGCCGCGGCCAGCGCCGACTTCAGCCCGGACGACGGCGGGGCGAGCTGGACGGAGGCGGTCAGCGTGCGGGCGATGCGCGCGCAGGCGGTCTCAAGGGCCGACAGCACGTGCTCGGACTGGATCTGGATGGTCTCGCGGGTCACCCTGGCCGTGACGTTGGGGTTGCCGTCGCGGTCGCCGCCGATCCAGCTGCCGTACCGGATGAAGGGCCTGGCCTGCGGCGGGCGGGTGCCGGTGTGCTCGTCGAGCGCGGCGTCCAGCGAGCGGTAGACCTGGGGCACCATGCGGAACAACGTCTCGTCGAAGGCCGCCATGGCCGTGCGTACCTCGTCGAGCGGGTCGAGCTTGGTCGAGCGGAGCTGGGCCGTGCGCCACAGGAGGTCGATCTCCTCCAGCAGGCGGCGCTTGCTCTCGGAGCGCTCGGAGGCGCCCCGGCCTGGTGCGTTGTACTCGGTGAGCTGGCCGCTGATGCGCTGGATGGCGGTCACGACCGCGCGCCTGCGTGCCTCGGTGGGGTGCGCGGTGAGCACCGGGTGCAGCTCCAGGCCCTCCAGCAGCTCGGTGACGCGCTCGTGGCCCAGCTGCTGCACGGCCTGGGCCAGCGACTCGCGCTGCACCTTGCCCTCGGCATCACGCTCGCGCAGCGTGCGGATGCGGTAGTGCTCCTCGGCGAGGTTGGCTAGGTGGAAATAGCAGGTGAACGCGCGGGCGACGGCCACCGCCCGCTCGATCTCCCATCCTTCGACCATGGCGGTGATCTCGTCGGCGGAGATCTCGCCTCTGCGTGCTGTGATGACGGCCTTGCGCAGACGTTCGACGTCTGCCAGCAGGTCCTCACCGCCCTGTTCGGCGAGCACCTGGCCGAGCAGTTTGCCCAGCAGGCGCACATCATGGCGTAGCTCGTCCGGCATCTCGGTAACGGCGGCGCTGCGACGCTCGAGCCCCTGGTCAATCATGTTTTGAAGGGTATCGACTCGTTCGGGGAAGCCGTAGACCGGTCTCGCCAATTGGACTAGACCACTACTCAAGAAGCCTTTGACACGGCTCCCACCAGCTCGGGGAGCCTGGCGTACCCGATCCTGGCGGCCAGCCGCCTGCCGAGCGCCTCGGCCAGCAGCCCGTAGAACGGCGCCACCGCGCACACCCAGAACCAGCCGAGCACCAGCGGCACCACGAACGGCAGCGACAGCAGAGCTATGCCGGTCATCGCGCCCAAGGACGAGGCGAGTGCCTGCCCGCCCTGCCCGGGCGCGGCGCCGCTGAAGGCGTTCATCCGCTCGGGCACGGTGTACGGCAGCACCACGCTGGTCACCGAGCCGACGCCGAACCCGACCCCCAGCGCGCCCCATCCGGCCAGCGCAGCCGGGACGATCATGCCGGGATGGCCGGTGAACAGGCCGACGGCCACCGCGATCACGGCGAGCAGCGGCCCGGCGATCAGCGCGTTGGCCAGGTGGCGCCCGGCCAGGTCGATGGCCAGGCCGCGCTCGGAGCCGAACGCCACGGCGTTCATCCACAGCGAGCGGCCGTCGATGCCGAACGCGTTGCCCGACTGCAACGCGATCATCAGGGCGCCGACGGAGGTGAGCACGATCGGCGCCCCCTCCCCGCTCCCGCTGTTCCTGGTGAACGAGAACGCCAGCACGGCGGTCACCACGACCGCGCTGAACCAGCCGACGCGGGCCCTGGGCTCGCGCCTGATGTACTTCAGCTCCTTGGTCACCACGGCCGCCAGCGGCCCGTCCGGCAGGAGCCGGTCGGTCAGACCGCTCTCCCTGCGTACGGACGCGCCCTGGGTGGAGACGTCGGGCGTGACCAGGGCCCTGCCCAGCGCCTTGATCCACAGCCAGCCGAGCACCACCACGACCACGGCGACGAACGCCAGCTCGGCCAGCCCGACCAGGCCGCCGTCCGCCATCGCGTGCGCGGCCATGCCCGGCGGGGTCCACCTGAACACGGCCGCCACACCGGCCATCATCGCCGCCGGGTCGCCGAGCCCCCGGTTCATCACGAGGTTGGGCAGCTGCGCGAGCAGCACCACGAGCAGCGCGGCCACGGCCAGCACGTCGCGGCCGCGCCGGCTGCGCAGCGCGCTGGAGAGCGAGGTGGTGATCAGCCGCGACGTCACCACGCAGAGCGCGAACTGCAGCAGCACGGCCGGCACCCCGAGCAGCACGCCGCCGACGCCCGTCGCCAGGCCGACCAGCGCGCCCGCCGTGACGATCAGCATGGCCGCCGGCCAGACGCCGGTCACGGACGCGGTGAACAGGCCGATCGCCAGCTCGCGCGTGCGCAGCGGGAGCAGCGACAGCTTCGCCGGGTCGAGCGTGTCGTCCAGGCCGAACGCGAGCAGCGGCACGATCATCCAGCTGATGAGGAACATCGTGAACGCGATGATCACGAGCTGCGCGGCGATGTCGTGGGACGCCAGGCGGAGCAGGCTCATGAGGAGGAAGCCGAGCGCGGCCAGGCCGACGGCGGCGATCAGGGTGAAGACGAAGCCGAGCTTGCGCTGGACGTCGCCGCGCAGGTTGCCGGCCAATAACCGGAGCTTGAGCTGAGCGAAGAGGGTGATCGTGCTCATCAGTGCTCTCCCGGCTTGGCGCCGAGCCAGGTCAGGCCGCCTTCGCCGTGGCCGCGGGGGCCGCCGACCAGCTCCAGGAACGCCTGGTTGAGGCTGCGCCCGCCGCGTACGTCCGCCAGCGGCCCCTGAGCCACGATGTGGCCCGCGCTCATCACCGACACCCAGTCGCACAGCCGCTCGACCAGGTCCATCACGTGACTGGAGAAGATCACGGTCGAGCCGGACGCGGTGAAGCGCCGCAGCACGTCGGTGAGCGTGTTGGCGCTGACGGGGTCGACGCCCTCGAACGGCTCGTCGAGGAAGAGCACCGACGGGTTGTGCAGGAGCGCGGCGGCCAGGCCGATCTTCTTGCGCATGCCGGTGGAGTAGTCGACGACCAGCTTGTCGGCCGCGCCGTCCAGGTCCATCACGGCCAGCAGCTCGCTCGCGCGCTGCTCGACGTCGGCCTTGGGGATGCCGCGCAGCCGGCCGTTGTAGAGGAGCAGCTCGCGGCCCGACAGGCGCTCGAACAACCGCAGCCCCTCCGGCAGCACGCCGATGCGGGTCTTGACCTCGACGGGGTCGCGCCAGACGTCGAACCCGTCGATCTCGGCCGAGCCGCCGTCGGGACGGAGCAACCCGGTGATCATGCTCAGCGTGGTGGTCTTGCCCGCGCCGTTGGGCCCGACGAGCCCGGTGAAACTCCCCGCGGGGACCACGAGATCGACGCCCGCCACGGCGACCTGCGGCCCGTACCGCTTGAACAGCCCCTGCGTGCGAACCGCGTCCGTCATGGAATCAACTCTAGGAGGAGGACTAATCTTGCGCGCATGAGCACAGCTGCGGAATCGATTCCGGGACAGCCGGATATTCACACCACTGCTGGGAAAATCGCCGACCTTGAGCGGCGCCTCGACGAGGCCGCGCACGCGGGCTCGGCGGCCGCGGTGGACAAGCAGCACGCCAAGGGCAAGATGACCGCCAGGGAGCGGGTGCTCGCGCTGCTGGACGAGGGCTCGTTCGTGGAGTTCGACGAGTTCGCCAGGCACCGGTCCACGATGTTCGGGCTGGAGAAGCGGCGGCCGTACGGCGACGGCGTCATCACCGGGCACGGGACGGTCGACGGCCGGCAGGTGTGCGTGTTCTCGCAGGACGTGACCGTGTTCGGCGGCTCGCTCGGCGAGGTGTACGGCGAGAAGATCGTCAAAGTGCTCGACATGGCGGTCAAGACCGGGTGCCCGATCATCGGCATCAACGAGGGCGGCGGCGCGCGCATCCAGGAGGGCGTGGTCGCGCTCGGCCTCTACGCGGAGATCTTCAAGCGCAACGTGCACGCGTCCGGCGTGATCCCGCAGATCTCGCTCATCATGGGCGCCGCGGCCGGCGGGCACGTCTACTCCCCCGCGCTGACCGACTTTGTCGTGATGGTGGACCAGACGTCCCACATGTTCATCACGGGGCCCGACGTGATCAAAACGGTGACGGGCGAGGAGGTCACGTTCGAGGAGCTCGGCGGGGCCCACGCGCACAACACGAAGTCGGGCGTGGCCCACTACCAGGCCGCCGACGAGCACGACGCGCTGGAGTACGTGAAGGCGCTGCTGTCGTACCTGCCGTCGAACAACCTGGACGAGGCCCCGATCTTCGAGGCCGCCGCCGACCTGGAGCCCGACCCTGAGCTCGACGAGCTGATCCCCGACTCGGCGAACCAGCCGTACGACATGCACCGGGTGATCGAGCACGTGGTGGACGACGGGGAGTTCCTGGAGGTCCACGCCCTGTTCGCGCCCAACGTCGTGGTGGGGTACGGCCGCGTGGACGGCCAGCCGGTCGGCGTCGTGGCCAACCAACCCATGCATTTCGCGGGATGTCTGGATATCAATGCTTCAGAGAAGGCAGCAAGATTTATTCGAACATGTGATGCCTTTAATATTCCTATACTGACATTTGTGGATGTGCCGGGATTCCTTCCTGGGACCGATCAGGAATGGAACGGAATCATCCGCCGGGGCGCCAAGCTCCTCTACGCCTACGCCGAGGCCACCGTGCCGCTCATCACGGTGATCACGCGCAAGGCGTACGGCGGCGCGTACGACGTCATGGGGTCCAAGCACCTCGGCGCGGACGTCAATCTGGCCTGGCCGACCGCCCAGATCGCGGTCATGGGAGCGCAGGGCGCGGTCAACATCCTCTACCGGCGCGAGCTGGCCGCGTCCGAGGACCCCGAGGCCGAGCGCGCGAGGCTCGTCACCGAGTACGAGGACACGCTGGCGAACCCCTATATCGCGGCGGAGCGCGGCTACGTGGACGCGGTGATCCGGCCGTCCGAAACCCGATCCCAGGTTGTGAGGGCGCTGCGGGCGCTCAGGAACAAGCGGGCGACGCTCCCGCCGAAGAAGCATGGGAACATCCCGCTATGACGGCAGATCTGCGAATTGTCCGGGGCGACGCCACGCCCGAGGAGATCGCGGCGTTGGTGGCCGTACTCGCGGCGCGACAGGGCTCCCGGACCGAACCGGAGAAGTCTCCAGTACCGCGAAGACAAACGTGGCGAAACCCAGCCAGAGGTATGCGTAAGCCTGTCGTCCCAGGGAAGTCGGCTTGGCGGGTGAGCGCACTACCCTAGATAGATCCTGGGAAACGGGTGTCAACCACTCCGGGAGTTGGGACTATCTAGAGAAAGTAGGCGTATATAGTCGGCCGATCAACTAACACCGCGGCCTGGAGGACGACATGGCCATCCCAGACCTCATGCCGCATCCTGTGGCAGCCAAGTACGCCGTCCTGGTGGATGTCGGTTATCTGTACGCGGCGGCAGGTGAAGTGCTGCTCGCCGCGAAGGAACGCAAGGAATATCGGGTGGCCGCCGATGAGCTCATCCAGAGTCTACAGAAACATGCAGAGGAACGTATTTCCGGCGAACTTCTGCGGATCTATTGGTATGACGCAGCCCGTGATCGCGTGCCCACCGTCGACCAGCGTGTCATCGCTCAGCTGCCCTGGGTCAAGGTGCGACTTGGCAACCTGAACGCCCGTGGCCAGCAGAAGGGCGTGGACGCGCAGATCAGGAGTGATCTGGAGGCACTGGCGAGGCATCATGCGGTCACCGACACGATCCTGTTGGCGGGCGATGAGGACATGGTTCCGGCGGTCGAGGCGGCGCAGGCGTACGGCGTCCGCATCCACTTGTGGGGCGTCGAGCCGCCTTACGGCACCAACCAGGCCGAGCGCCTGGTGTGGGAGTCCGACACCGTAGAAGTGATCTCCGCTGATTTCCTGAGGCCCTTTTTCAGCCGTGCTCCCCAGCCTGTCCCTGTCGCTCCACCCGTCACCGCTCCCTCGCCCGCGCAGGTCTTCGCCGGGCGCGCGCCCGTCAAGCCGCACGCCAAGCCCGGCCAGGTGGCCAAGCTCGGGCCGAGCCGCCCGCGCGTGGAGGACGTGGGCGAGCACGTGGCACAGAAGTGGATCCTCACCCGTGGCCGCGACAACATCCGCGACCTGCTGCCCGGCCCGATCCTGCCGACCGTGATCGACACCGAGCTGCTGATCGAGGCGGAGAAGGAGCTCGGCCACTCGCTGCGCCCGTACCCGGAGGCCCGGGTGTGGCTGCGTGACGGCTTCTGGGCCAGGGTCTACCGGGAGTTCGACCTAGGGGTGGGCGTCTCGTCCAAGTAGCCGTCACGTACGGGTCCGATTTCCGCCAGTCGGCCCCGTTGGCGAGCGCATACTGTCGGAGGCATGTCACCACTAGAGCTCGACTTCGACTCCTGCTACCGGGCCGTCTCAGCCAGAGACGCCCGGTTCGACGGGCGCTTCTACACGGCGGTGACGACGACGCGCATCTACTGCCGCCCGATCTGCCCGGCCCGCACACCCTCGTCCCGCAACGTGCGCTTCTACCGGCACGCGGCGTCGGCCGAGGCCGCCGGGTTCCGGCCGTGCAAGCGCTGCCGTCCCGAGCTCTCGCCCGGCGATCCCGGCTGGGACTTCCGCGGTGACCTGGTCGGCCGGGCGCTGCGGCTGATCGACGACGGGGCGGCCGACGACGACGGCGTCGCCGGGCTGGCCAAGCGGCTGCACATCACGGAGCGGCACCTGCACCGCCTGTTCGTGGCCGAGCTGGGCGTCGGACCGCTGGCGGTCGCGCGGACGAAGCGGCTGCTGCTGGCCAAGCAGCTGCTGACGGAGACGGGGCTGCCGGTCACCGAGGTGGCGTTCGCGTCGGGGTTCGGGAGCGTCCGGCAGTTCAACGCGACCATGCGGGAGACGTACGGCTTCACGCCGAGCGAGCTGCGTGCGACGGCGGGGCCCCGGGTGTCCGACGCCGCGCTCCGGGTCCGGCTGCACCGGCGGGAGCCGTACGACGTGGAGGGGGTCTTCGCGTTCCTCGCCTCCCGTGCCATCCCCGGGCTGGAGGAGGCGTCCCCCACGTCGTACGCGCGGGCCGTACCCGGTGGGACGATCACGCTCACACCGCGGCGCGACCACATAGCCCTGGACGTGGTGGTGGACGACACGCGGCAGCTCGCCCGCATCGTGGGGCGCTGCCGCCGGCTGCTCGACCTCGACGCCGACCCCGGCGCCATCGCGGAGGTCCTCGGCGAGACCTCGCTCGGCCCCCTGGTGGCGGCCCGTCCGGGGCTGCGGGTGCCGGGGGCGTTCGACGGCTTCGAGCTGGCCGTACGCGCGGTCGTGGGTCAGCAGATCTCGGTGGCCGGCGCCCGCACCATCCTCGGCCGCATCGTCGCGAAGGCCCCCGGCCCCCTCTTCCCCACTCCCGCCGAGCTCCTCGACACCGACCTCACCGGCCTGGGCCTGACGAACCGCAGGATCGCCACGCTCAAGCACCTGGCCGACCGCCTGGCGATCGGCCAGATCGACCTGGACGGCGGCCAGGACCCCGCCGAGGCGGTGGCGGCCCTGCTCGACGTCCCCGGCATCGGCCCGTGGACGGCCAGCTACATCGCGCTGCGGGCGCTCCGCGACCCGGACGCGTGGCCCGCGGGCGACCTCGTGCTCAGGAAGCGCATGGCCTGCCTGGGCATTCCCGACGACCACATCGAGCGGTGGCGGCCCTGGCGGGCCTACGCCGCCCTGCATCTTTGGAGCTCATCATGATCGCTGCCCAGCTCGTACCGACCCCCGTGGGGCCGCTGTCCCTGCTGTCCCGCGAGGGGGTGCTGGTGGCGGCCGGCTTCACGGCCGACCCCAAGGAGATGTTCGTCCGCCTCACGCCCGCCCTGCAGGCGGAGGGCCTGGAGGTCGTGGACGATCTCGGGCCCGCAGTCTCGGCGGTCCAGGCGTACCTGGGCGGAGACCTGGACGCCCTGGACGCGATCCCGGTCTCCCAGCCGGGCACGCCCACCCGCAAGCGCCTCCACCAGGCGCTGCGCGAGGTCAAGGCCGGGACCACCGTCTCGTACGCCGAGCTCGCCGAACGGGCCGGCCTGCCCCGGACGGCCGCACGGGCGGCCGGGTCCGCCTGCGCGCAGAACCTGATCGCGCCCTTCGTGCCGTGCCACCGGATCCTGCCCAGCAGTGGGGGATATGGCGGGTACTACTACGGCGTACCGGTGAAGGAATGGCTGATTGCCCATGAAACCGGAGGAATCACCAACACAGAGTAATCGATCTACAACATTCGGTAATGTGTTCGCCATGCCGACGCAGGAACACGAGTTCCTCATAGAACTCGTACGCCAGCGCCCGTCTCTCGTCACTACCCTGCTGGCCGAGATGGGCGTCTCCATACCCCCCTTCCAAGAGGCCCAGCTGGGTAATTGCGACTTCACCAGCTTCAGGCCGACCGAATACCGGGCCGATTCGGTCGTCCTGCTGACGAAGGACAGCAAGCCAGTGTCAGCGGTCGTGCTGGAGGTCCAACGCGAATACGACAAGCGGAAACGCTGGTCCTGGCCCGTCTATCTCGCGACTCTCCGCGCCCGCCAGAAGTGCCCAGCGTTACTCCTGGTCTTCTGCGACAACCCGGAGACAGCCCGCAAGCACACGGAACCCATCGATATGGGGCATCCGGGTTGGGTGCTACACCCGATCGTCATCGGCCCAGGCGAGGTACCCGTGATCACCGACCTGGCCTGGGCCATCGAGGAGCCCGCACTCGCCACGCTTTCGGCCATCGTGCACAGCCAGTCCGAGTCAGGCCTCAAGGTAGTTCAAACACTCCTCTACGCAGTCGAGCGTAAGCCCAGCGAGATGAAAGACTACGCTGAGATTGCGTTCCCGCTTCTACCCGAGTCAATGCTGCCCAAGGTTAGGGAGTTCGTGATGACCATGGCACCTGCGTCCAGAAGCGAACTGCTTCTCGAATGGGTCGCCGAAGGCGAGGCCAAGGGCGAGGCCAAGTCGATCCTCCTCGTCCTGGAGGCGCGCGGCATCCACGTCCCCGACGAGGCACGGACACGCATCACCGAGTGCACCGACCTTGACACCCTCGAGGCCTGGATCCGCAAGGCCGTCACAGCCACCAGAGTCGACGAATTGTTCGACTGAGCCGAGCCGATCAGGGCCGGCGCGGCACTCCGCGCCAGCCCTGGCCCCTGGTCAGGCGGGCACCAGGCGGCGGGCCTGGATGCCCGCCGCTCCCGCCACCGCCAGCCCCACCAGGCCCAGCAGGGCGGCGGCCCAGGCGGGAGCCGTGTAGCCGAGGCCGGCGTCGATGGTGAGGCCCGCCGCGAAGGAGCCGATCGCGTTGCCCAGGTTGAAGGCGCCGATGTTGGCCGCCGAGGCGAGGGTCGGTGCCCCGGCGGCGGCGTCCAGGACGCGGGTCTGCAGGGGCGGGACCGTGGCGAAGGCGGCCACGCCGAAGAGCGTGATGGTGATCACGAAGGCCGCCTGGCTCCCCGACACCAGGGCGACCGCCACGGCCAGGAGGGTGAGAAGGGCGACCGAGCCATAGATGCTGGGCATGATCGCCCGGTCCGCCAGCTTGCCGCCGACCAGGTTGCCCACCACCAGGCCGACCCCGAACAGGGCCATGACCACGGGCACCGCTCCGGGCGAGAAGCCGCCCACACCGGTCATGATGGGCGCGATGAACGTGATGACGGCGAAGACCGGCGCGAAGCCGAAGACGGTCATCGCCAGGGCCAGCCAGACGCCGGGCTTGCGGAACGTCGACAGCTCCCGCAAGACGCCGCCGGACGGGCGCGGCTGTCGAGGCACGAGGGCCAGGACGCCGGCGAACCCGGCCACGCCGATGGCGACCACGACCCAGAACGTGGCCCGCCAGCCGAACGCCTGACCGATCCAGGTCCCCAGGGGCACGCCCAGGACGTTCGCGAGTGTCAGGCCGGTGAACATCAGGGCGATGGCGCTGGCCCGCTTCTGCGGCGCCACCAGGTCGGCGGCGACCACCGAGCCGATTCCGAAGTACGCGCCGTGCGCGAAAGCGGACAGGAAGCGCCCGATCATCAGCACCGCGTACGAGGGCGCCAGGGCCGACAGCAGGTTCCCCACGATGAACAGCACCATCAGCGACAACAGCATGGTCTTGCGCGACAACCGCCCGCCGAGCATGGTCAGCGGCGGCCCGCCGACCGCCACGCCCAGGGCGTATCCGGACACGAGCAGCCCGGCGGCCGGGATCGTCACGCCGAAGTCGGCCGCCACCTCCGGCAGCAGCCCGTTGATGATGAACTCCGTGGTCCCGATGCCGAAGGCGCTGATCGCGAGGGCGAACAGGGCGAGAGGCATAGACTACTCCTCAGACGACGTTAGTAAGCGTGGACATTATTTGCACACGCCGACTAACTGACCATACAAGGATGCCGGGGAGGCTGTCACATGCCCCTAGCCGATGACGCCGTGGAGGCGCGCGCCCAGGGCTGGCGCACGCTCGCGGCGTTGCACGCGAAAATCGAGGACAGGCTGGAGAAAGCGCTCCAGAAGGAGCACGAGCTGAGTGTGAGCGAATACACAGTGCTGGACGCGCTCGCCAGGCAGGACGGCTGGCACATGCGCATGCAGCAGTTGTCCAGGGCCGTCGTGCTCAGCCAGAGCGCCACGACACGGCTGGTCACCAGGCTGGAGAACCGCGGCCTGCTCAGGCGTTACCTGTGCGAGGACGACAGGCGCGGCATCTACTCGGAGGTCACGCAGGCCGGGTTCGAGCTGCTCGGCCGGGCAGGTCCCACGCACGACGCCGTGCTGAAGGAGGTCCTGGACGAGGCGGCCGAGCAGCCCGAACTGGCCCCGCTGGTCGCGGTGGTCAGGGCTTGACGTTGCTCTGGATCTCGCCGACCGGCACGTCCCGGGTGCCACCGACCTGCACGGGCGCGAACTGGAACGGCACCACGTTGCCGGCCGCCTGGACCGGCCAGACGGTGGTGACGGTGAGCGTGTACTTCTCGCGCGGCTGGTCGATCGACGAGCGCAGGTAACGCACACCGCACGTGAACTCCGCGCCCTTGACGTACGGCTTGCCTGACGGCCCGCAGCCGTCCTCGCGCACCTCGGCCCGGTCCTTGCCGGTACCAGGGTCGATCTTGATGTCCTGCAGCGTCGCCACCAGGGTCACGCTCATGACGCCGGGGATCGACGCGGTGACCGTGCGGCGCGGCCGGCCGACGTTCTCCAGCCAGACATAGGTCGGCAGGTTGACGAAGCTCTTGGCGTCCGGGTTCAGCTTGACGGTGGGCTCCGGGACGGTCAGCGCGGCCCTGGCGATCTGCGCCAGCTGCTCGATCGTGATCCCGGACGGGGGCGTGACGTTCGGCGGCACGAAGATGAACAGCTCGAGGCCGCCCCAGCAGGCGGCGCCGTTCGGGTCGGCCTTGTTGTACGCGGGCACCCACCACCGGCCCGGCTTCCCCAGCTTGTCCTTGAACTGCTGCTCGAAGGCCAGGCGGCTCCCCTCCTCGATGCCCAGCCGGTTGGCCCGGTCGCGGCCCGTGCTGTGCAGCCGGTACATCTCCTCGGCGTTCAGGCTGGGTTCGTACCAGCACGGACGCGGAATGCGATAGCCGTCCCCCTTGCCGCCACCGGCGCCGTCACCAGAGATCTTGATGGTGTCGGTCGAAAGGTCCACGAACCTGGTGTTGCCGGCCCCACCTGCGTCGACGTCAACCTTGGGGGGATCTGTCGGAAAGAGCATCAGCGGCACCGCGAGCAGTATCGCGATCAAAGGTTTCATCGGGTGCATCTCTCTGTGGAGGTGATGTAGGACCTGATGCGCCACACCCCGTCGTCACCACGGTGAGTGACCACGCTCTGGCTGTAGGGGGTGCGCAGCCAATCGGGTTGAGGGGCGACGGCCTTGCCGGTGCGAGAAGAGATCATCCGCACCCCCGACTCATCCACACATGCGTTGACCTGGGCGCCCTTTCCCATCTGCGCGCTGACGCGCAGCTTGTAGAGCCGGCTCGTCCCCCGCAGCGAGCGTTCCTGATCGACGAGCTGGTTCACCCACTCCGACGCCTGCTCCTCGGCGTTGATCTCGAGATCGCGCCTGTAGCCGCGGGTGCCCTCCACGACGGCCTTGCGGGTGCCCACGTACTGGTCGACCATGACCTTCAGCAGCGGGTCGGGATCCGCGGGCCACTCCACCCGCACGCGCAGGCCCTCGCCGATGGCGATGGTCTGGGGGCCGGACGGCAGCGCCTTCTCCGCCGGTCCGGGACTCTCCGAGCCATTCGCTGAGGGCCTCTGCACCGGGGCGGGCGTGTACGCGCGCTCGGCCTGCCCGCAGCCGGCCAGGAGGACCGCCAAGAGCACCAGGACTCGTCTCATGCCGATGACTCCCTCACCACATGGATGCGCCACGTGGGCAGCAGTTCCTCGATCAAGGCCTCGGTCTCCGGGGCCATCCCGCCGCCGTACGGGTGCGAGGCCGCCCTGCGGGTCAGCCCCTCCACGACGGCGCGCAGCCGTACGACGTCCTCGGTCGCGTGCGTGGCCCGCAGCAGGTCGCGCCAGAGGCCCTCGTCGTCGGCAGCCAGCAGCAGCGCCGCGCGTACGGCCGCCACGGCGGCGTCCGGCTGGCCGTGCGCGAGCCTGAGCTCGCAGAGCCGGTGCGCCGCGTCGGCCACCTCGGCGGCCACGTCGTACTCCAGGTCCTCGGCCGCCAGCCAGGCGTACCTGCCCGGCTGGCGGCCGGTCAGCAGCGGGCCCCTGACCAGGCCGAGCGCCTTCTCCAGCAGGACGGCCCTGGCCGTCTGGTCGCCGTGCGAGCGGCGTACGAGCTCGCGGAACAGCGCCCAGTCCGTACGCACCTCGGGCCCCAGGCTCAGCCGGCCGGCCTCGTCGGTCAGCAGGTGGTCGGGCCCCAGCCATTCGGCGACCCTGGCGATCGTGGCGTCCCTCACCATGGCCTGCACGCCGCGCGGCCACAGCACCCCGCCGAGCACCGAGGGATGCACGCCGGCGGGATGGGTGGCCAGGTAGACCAGCAGCTCGGTGGCCAGCGCCATCCGGCCTTCCTCCAGCGGCCGCAGGCCCGTGACCTGGATGGGGCCGAGGATCCTGATCTCGACGGCGGGCTGGTGCAGCCCTTCCAGCGGCTCGGGCTCGGGGACGGGCTCGCCGTCGACCCGGTCGGCCGTGCGGAAGAGGTCGATCAGGGCCTGGTAGTGGCGGCGCGGCAGGAGCTGGGCCTGCACGTCGAAGCCCAGCTCGGCGATCCTGGCCCGGCCGTCGTCGCCGATCTCCAGCGTCCAGGTGGCGTGCGGCACCTCGCCCGCCAGGACGTACCCGGCGGTGTCCCTGCGGGCCAGCAGCGCGAGCCGCCTGGCCTCCTCATGCGTGGGCGCCACCGCCGACAGCAGGTAGTGGGCGTCGCGCGGACTGCCGGAGATGCGCCCGGTCAGCACCTCCCTGCGCGGCGCCGCGCTCGCCTCCAGCTCGGGCAGCACCTCGGCCAGGCCGCCCACGGCCCTGATCCGGTCGGGCGCGATGGCGGTCAGCTCCGCGCCGAACCCGACGAGAGTGATGCGCATGCGGTCGGACCAGCGGTTCGTGGCCAGCTCGACGGCGAGCGCGGCCAGCGCGGCAGTGGTCTGCGGGCCGCGCACGTTGATCAGGCCCTGCGCGGCCTCCAGGTCGATCAGCACGCGCCCGCTCGCGTCCGTGCCGATGGAGACCAGCCCCGGGTACGGCGCACCGCCCGGCTGGTCCTCCAAGAGACGGCCTTCGTGGGCGGGCAGCCGCCAGACCTGGCCGCCGTCCTGGGTCGTCCAGGGCGCGGGCGGGTTCTCGTCCGGCGGGTGGATCCACAGGTCGAGCGTGCGTGCCGACAGGTGTGCCCCGTACACGGTGGGCGGGGTGCGGTTCTGTGCGGCCAGCTCGGCGCCGAGCAGCCGCAGGCCGATGTCGAGGATGCGGGCGCCCGGTGCGTCGCCGCCCAGCCGGAGCGCGATCTCGGCCTGGGCGGCGTCGTCGCGCGGGCGTACGATCCTGCGGCCGAACATCCTGCGCCAGAGCTGCTCGCGCCGCCGCCTGGCCAGCACGAGGAGCAGGCCGGCGGCGGCCAGCGAGGCCGAGGCGAGGTAGTCGGTGAGGTCGGCCTGGCTCTCCTGGACGATGGGCCGCTGCTCGGCCCGCTGCTCCGGTGGCCGGTGCCTGGCCCCCGTCTTCTCCTCGGTCTTCTTCTCCGTCTTCTTCTCGACCCTCTTCTCGGCATGGTCGGTCTTCGAGCCGTGCTCGAGGTTGCGGTCCACGTGCGCTCTGCCGGGATACTCGCGCAGCGTCTCCTCGCGGGGCTGGTCGGCGGGGACGATGTGGACGTGCCTGGCGTCGTCCGGCATGTCGAGCACCCAGCCGGGCCTGATCAGGTCGGCCATGCGCAGGCGGCTGCCGTCCGGCTGCTCCTTCGCCTGGTTGAGCCGGTAGATCTCGGGATATCGGCGGCCGTCCCCGAGGCACTTCTCGGCGATCTCCCACAGGCTCTCGTGGTGCCGGCCGTGCGGGGGCTGCACCACGTACACCTTCTTGGTCTTGTTCGTCTCGAGCGTCTTCTCGACGATCGGCGCCGAGTACGCGACCGCCGTCACGGGCGGCGCGGCCGGGGTCGGCGCCAGCTTGACCAGCGGCGCGATCATCGCCCCTGTCGTGAACAGCAGCAGCACGGCGCCGACGAGCTTGTTGGCCAGCGCCTGCGTCCCGCCCGAGAGCGGCACGCGGGCGGGCATGCCGACCCTGCGGACCCCGGCGTACACCTCGACCAGGACGCACACGAAGAGCTGGAACCAGGCCAGCCACACCAGCAGCACCAGCACGGCCGTGATCGTGCTCGGGCCGACGCGGCTGGTGAGCAGGTCGAGGTCGAGCAGCTCGGGCGCGATCGGCGGGCCGACGAAGGTGAGCAGCGCGTACGGCACGCCGCCCACGAGCGCGACCAGCACGATCAGCGACGCGATCCCGGCGAGCACGTCACCCGCGCTGCGCCTGGCCTTGACGCGCACGGGCTTGTGACGTCCGTGCGGACGCGCTGGCTCTCGCGTCGCCATCGTCTCTCCCCTCCGCCGTCCAGCGTCGTGCCTGGTACGTGCGCCGATCCATTGAGTGGTGCGATTCGGTCTATCTCGCTTCGGGCGCGGCGACCGCCTGGCCGGTCATCTTGAAGTCCGGGAACCCGATCGCGCTCAGGAAGAACGCCTCCCCCCGCACCGACACGGTGACCGTCACCTGCGCCTGGTCCACGGTGCACTGGCCACGGGTCACGTCGTCGCCGCCCTGCGCCGCGACGATCTCGTCGGCCCTGGCGCACACCTGGTCCTCCCCGAGCAGCCGGGTCTGCCCGGTGGCACGGAGGTGGTCGACGTCGATCTGGTCGGCGCCGGCCCGCGCGGCCTGCTCGGCCACGTCGGCGGCGCGCAGCCGGGCGTTGATCGCCGCGCCGCCGTCCACGAGCAGCCCGGCCAGCAGGAACACGGCGACGGAGAAGAGCACGGTGAAGACCGACATCGACCCCCGCTCATTCATCGACCCTCCTGAACTGCTCGATCGGCACCACCGCCGTGCCGGTCATCTGCTTGGCGCCGCCGAACCCCAGGAAAGCGAGGTCCAGCTCACAGCTCACCTCGGCCTGGACCTGGCCGCCCTGCTCCCATGCGGAGCCGTCCAGCGACACGGACGGGGACCCGCAGGGGCCGGTCAGCGCGCTGTCGGCGACGGCCTTGGCGGCGGCCTCGGCTTCGTCGAACGAGCGCTGCACCGACGCGGCGCGGGCCGCGTCCCTGGCCGCCCCGTTGACCCGGCCCTGCGTCTCCACCAGCACCCCGGCTCCGGCCAGGAACATGAGGAACAGCAGGAAGACCGGGGCCAGCATCACGGTCTCCACGGCCATGGAGCCGCGCTCTCCCCCGCTCATGAGCAGTCCTCGCCGCCGTTGTCGGGGCGGAAGCACTCGACGGGCCCGCCCGCGGTGGCGGTGATCGTGAACGTCAGCTCGGGCAGGAGCGGGATCACCTGTACGGCGCTGCCGGTCACCGTGACGAAGCGCTCGTCAGGCTCCTTCTCGGACGTCGTGGCCGTGGCGCCCTGGAGGAGCTTCGGGCCGATGGCCTGGATGATGTCGGTGGCCTTCGCGGTGGCCTGGCCCGGCCAGTCACCCGAGTCGAAGGGCGCCGCCCTGGCCACACGCGCGCCCTCCTGGGCGGCCGCCTCCGCGACCTGGCGGGCGTGGAACCAGAGCGCGACCTGCACGATGAGCAGCGCGACCGTCAGGATGACCGGCATGAGGATGGCCAGCTCGATCACCGTCGCGCCCCGCTCGCCCCTTTTACGGGTTGTCACCGGCGCCGCCGCCACCGCCGAAGCTGCCTTGGATGTCGCTCTGCTTCTGCTCGACCAGCGTCTTGATCAACGTGGCCAGACCCAGCGCGACACCGGCGATGATGGCGGTGATGATCACCCACTCGACGGCGGAGGCGCCGCGGGTGGGAGCCGTGCGGGCGCGGTGGATGCGCACGCTCAGGTACGCGGTGAGATACACGATCCAGGGATGGTTCATCAGGACCCCAACATCTTCATTGCGGCGGGAAAACTGAGAAAAATCACGAAACCGGCGCAGAGCAGGAGCTGAGCGACGAGCATCGACTGCGACCGCTCGCCGGCCCTGCCCTCGATCTCCGCCAGCTCGCGGCGGCGCAGTGTGGCGGCCCTGGCCGTCAGCGACGCGCGTACCTTGGCGCCGTCGTCGGCCACCAGCCCCAGCGCGGCGGACAGGTCGCGCAGCTCGTCGACGTTGATCTCCTCGCCGAGCTGGCCGAGCGCCTGCCATGGAGTGATGCCGACGATCCTGGCGCCGCTGAGCGCGTCGCGGATGCGGCCCATCGCCCAGTTGGGCTGCTCGCCGCTGACCGAGACGGCCATCATGAGGGCCTCGGGGACGCCGCGGCCGCCGGCCAGGTTCATGGAGACGAGGTCGAGGAACGCCCCGACCACATGGCGGAAGTCGCGCCGCCTGGCCGCCGCGTCCTTGCGTACCTGAAGGTCGGGCAGGAAGAAGAAGACGAGCGCGACGAGCACGGCGGCCCAGAACGGGATGGCGAGCGAGGTGCCCCACTCCATGAGCACCAGCCAGCCGAGCAGCAGCGGGAAGGCCAGCAGGCCGCCGGCCGCCAGCAGCACCTTGCCGGCCAGGAACGCCTCGAACGAGCGGCCGAGCAGCGCCAGGTCGGCCCTGATCGACTTTGCTTCCCAGCCGCGGGCCCCGTACAGGCGGGCCAGCCGCTCGCCCAGGCTGCGGCGGAACGCGCTGACCTCCTCCTCGGGCAGCACGAGCTGGATGCGCGGGCCGCCCGCGTCCTCGCGCACGGCGTCGAGTGCCAGCAGCCGCGCCACCAGCCCTGGGCGGGCCGGGAAGAGCGCCCTCAGCAGCACGAACAGGCCGAGCCCGAGTACGGCTCCGCCCAGCGCGCCCTCAACCATCGCCGCCTCCTCCCATGAGCAGCCGCGTCGGCTTGTCGAACCTGGCCAGCCGCCTCATCCAGGCGAACCCGGCCCCGAACAGGCCGGCGACGACCACCAGGACGGCCTGGCCGAGGAAGCCCTCGTACTCGGCCACGTACGAGGGGTTGAACAGGATGAGCAGCCCGGCGAAGACCAGCGCGGTGATCACCACGATCTGGACGCTGCGCCTGGTCGCGCGGCGTTCGGCCTCGACGCGGCGGCGCATGTCGAGCTCCTCGCGGGCCGAGACGGCCAGCGCGCCCAGCACGTCGCGCAGGCCCGGGCCGCGCAGGCGGGAGTTGAGGATGAGCGCGGCCACCACGAGGTCGGCCGAGGGGTCGTCGAGCTCGTCCGCGAACAGCGCCAGGGCCTCGGGCAGCGCCATCCTGGTGTGCAGCCGGTCGATCATGGCGCGCAGGTGGGGCCTGAGCGTGGGCGCGGCGGCCCTGATGGACGACGGGATGGCCTGCTCGAGCCCGGCCGCGCCGGCGATCGTGTCGCGCAGGGACTCCGTCCAGGCGGCCAGTCCTTCGAGGCGGCGCATGGCGGCGCGCTCCTCGGCGGCCCCGCCCGACAGGCCGCGCCAGGCGAACACGAGCAGCACCGTGCCCGCCGCCATGACCGGCCAGCCCGTGATGATCAGGACGAGCCCGGCGGCCACGGCCGCCACCGCCGTGCGGGTGGTCAGCATCTTGATCAGGTGGCGCTTGGGCTGGGGCGGGCGGGGGCGCATGCCGTACAGGGACATGAAGAACAGGAAGAGGCCACCGCCGCCGAGAGCTCCCGCCAGCATCGCCAAGGGGTCGAGCAGCATGGCTCACCACCCCCCTGGCGTGTAGCCGTGGGCGGCGAGCTCTTCCAGGCAGGAGACCGGGGCGTGCGGGAGGGCGGTGCCGTCGGGGCCCGGCGCGAACACCTCGCTCGACAGGACGCGGCCGTCGCAGCCGTTGACCTCGCGGATGCTGGAGACGTAGCGGCGCAGGGTGCCGCCGACGTTGTAGTCGTTGCGCTTCGTGATGAAGACGACGAAGTCGATGGCGCCCGCGATGAGCATGTGGGTGGCGTCGATGGGGAGGCGTTCGCTGGCCTGCAGGGCGTAGGTGGAGATGCGGTTGAAGACCTCCATGCTGGAGTTGGCGTGGATGGTCGACAGGGAGCCGTCGTTGCCCTGGGTCATCGCGTTGAGCATGGTGACGATCTCGTCGCCGAGGACCTCGCCGACGATGACGCGGCTGGGGTTCATGCGGAGGGACCGCCTGACCAGCTCGGCCATGGAGATCTCGCCCTGGCCCTCGGAGTTGGGCAGGCGCTGCTCGAAGGCGACGACGTTGGGGTGGAGCTCGGGGAACTGGTCGAGGCCCAGCTCCAGGGCGCGCTCGACGGTGATGAGGCGCTCGCCGGGCGGGATCTCGTTGGCCAGGGCCCGCAGCAGGGTGGTCTTGCCGGCGTTGGTGGATCCGGCGATCATGATGTTCTTGCGGGCGGCGACGGCGGCCGTCAAGAACCTCGCGATATCCCGACTTATTGTGCCGTTGCCTGCTAAGTCGGACAGGAAGACCTTGCCGAGGCGGGCGCGGCGGATCGAGACCGCCGGCCTGACGGTGACGTCCATGACGGCGCTCAGCCGGGAGCCGTCGGGAAGGCGCAGGTCGAGCTGCGGGTTCGCGGTGTCGAACGGCCTGCTCGACAGGCCCGAGTACGCCGCCAGGATCTGGATGAGCTCGATCAGCTCGTCATCGGACTCGGCGACCGGGTCGTGCATGACCTCCTGGCCGTCGGCGTAGCTGACGAACACCTTGTCGCAGCCGTTGATGTCGATGTTCTCGACCTCGGGGTCGTCGAGCAGCGGCTGCAGCCTGCCCACCCCGAACAGCGCGGCGTGGATGCCGGCGGCGAGCGCCTCTTCCTCCTCGACCGTGGGCGGCGTGCGGCCGAGGCCGATCTCGTTGCGGGCGTGCTCCTCGAGCACCTGGGAGATCAGCGCCCTGGCGAACTGGCGCTCGTCCTCCCCCGTCATCGGAGGCAGGCCGTTGGCCTGGTCGAGCCGGCGCTGGTGGGCCAGGCGGTCGCCGACCTCCTGGCGGAAGCGCTTGACGAGCGAGTGGTCGATCATCGCTGGCTCACCAGCCTCGCCGCCAGGTCGCGTGCCGTACGGATGAGCAGCGAGCGGTCGAGGCGGCCGCCCCACTGGCCGCGCAGCAGCTCGGCGCCCTTGGGGTCGTACGCCAGGCCGTACACGTACGGGACGACCGGGCCGACGATCCTGCGCACGTCCTCGATGGAGGCGCGGTAGTTACGCGGGTCGGCGATCACGGCGACGCCGTGCGCCTTGGTGATCTGGAGGCGTTCGCGCAGGTGGGCGACGTGGTCGAGGGTGGCCCTGGTGAGCAGCACGACCTGCTCGGCCTCGGCGATCAGGTCGCCGAGCTGCGGGCTCGCGCCGAGTCGGCCGCAGTCGGCGATCACGTCGGCGTCCGGGATGGCGGCGAGCGACCTGCCCAAAGGCCCCCACAGCCAGGTGAGCCCGGCGGCCTGCTCGCTGTGCGTCAGCCCGAGCAGCACGTCGAGCCCTCCGACGATCTTCTGGGTGTGCTGGTGGATCTGGGCGGGCTCCAGCCCGCGCCGCGCCGTGGCGCCGAGCGTGAGCAGCCCCTTGCCGGGATTGAGCACGCCGCCGTCCACGGCCGGGAGCCGGTAGGCGAGGTCGCCGCCCGCGGGGTCGCATTCGGCCAGCAGCACGGGACGCGGCCACACCGCCGCCAGGGCCGTCGCCGCAGTGGTCACACCCGGCGCGCCCTTGTCGGCGGCCAGTACGATCAGCGCCACGTCAGCGTGCCCCCGGTAGCTCGGCCACGGCGATCTCCCCGCTAGAGGCGAACCCCACCAATTCCGGCGACGACGCCGCATCCACGACCACGGTGATCTGACCGGAATTTCCTGTCCGGGACTTGTCGCCGACCGAGAAGACGAGCGCGCTTTCCGCGAGTACGCGGGTTTGTCCCTGGCCGGAACGACTCGGCACGTATATCACCTGGACGCGGTCGCCCGGCTGCACTCCTGACGGCATTTGCCCCGGCTTGAGGGACAATCCGACGGTCGCCTTTCCCTCGCCCAGCTCGGTGCTCGCCCTGACGCCCATCTTGTTCGTCAGCAAGGTGCCGGGGAGGACCGTGACGGCCGCGAAGCTCTTCGTCACGAGGTCGCGCTGCGACCAGCTCACGTAGTCGACGCCGCTGTCCGCCGCGATCTTGACTTCTTCGAGTGCCTGCTCAGGGAACTTCTGGCCTGCGCCGACCTGCTGGGTGACGCGGATGGCGGAGACGCGGTCGCCGCTGCGCAGCACGAGCAGGGTCGTGGCCAGCGCGCCGCCGAGTATGAGGAGAACGGCCAGGGCCGCCAGGGCCGGCTTGCGTTCTCGAGGGGGCACGGGGAGCTTGCGCGAGGCCGGGCCGGACAACCCCGCCGCCGCGTTGACGGCAGGCTTTTCACTGGTCCTCATGGGTGGGGGGCTCCCAATTGAATGGTGGAATTCCCCGCCATTATGTGGGGCCGGGCGCGCGCTCGTGGGCGGAATGCGAGGACCCATGCTTGTTTCGCAGGTGACGGTATGCCGACGCGGAACAATCGATGCCGGCTCTTTCTATCGAGTTGACGGATGGTGATATTTCCGGCTAGCCGTCTCTCGAACAACAATTGTCACAATATTCACAGCGATTGGCGCCTGCCATGCCATTGCCGTCAACCAGCGGGCCCGGACCCCTTCCGGACGCTACCTTTGGGCGCCCGAGGTCCGAGCGAGGAGACGACACCATGCGGATCATGCTCACCGTGCTCGGCGGGCAGGGCGACCGTGACGTCGTGATCGACGGTGACGACGGCGCCACAGTGGCGGCGGTGAGCGGGGCGCTCAGCGACCAGGGACCGCTGGCGCAGGTCGTCCGCCTGACCGGAGCGCGGGCGCCCTATGGGATGTCGGCCCCCGGCGACCTGGGCGCCCGCGTGCCGCGCCCCCGCCGGCCGGAGCGTGCCTCCGTGGCAGCGGCGGGTCCTCCCGGGACGGCGCCGGTGCTGTGGCGTGACGGCCGCCCGCTCGACCCCCGCGCCCCCGCCGTCGCCGTGCTGCGCGACGGCGACAAGGTCACCCTGGAGCCGGAGCTGGCCCGCGCCACCGTCATCGAGGAGCCGGGCGGGGTGGCCGAGGTACGCGTGGTGGGCGGTCCGGCGGCCGGCACCGTGCACAGGCTGGGGCTGGGCGTCCACGTCATCGGCTCCGACCCGATGTGCGCCATGTCCACGGCCGACCCGGCGCTCGCCCCGGAGGCGGTGACCGTACGCGTGACACCGGAGGCGATCACGGTCGAGCGCGCGTGGCTCCCGCCGGACGAGGCGCCGAAGCTCAAGCTCAAGGGCAGGTGGGCCGAGGAGGTCGCCGAGTACACGGCCCGGGTCGCGGAGCGGGAGGCGGCCGAGCTGGCCGCCGACTACGGCGAGGTGCCCGAGCTCGACGGCCGGCCGCTCACCGAACGCGCGGAGTGGCCCGATCAGGCGGTGCTGACCTGCGGTTCGTCGGTGTTCGTGCTGACGTCGATCGAGCCAAGGGACGCGCACCTGGCGCCCAGGAGCGAGGGCGGCGTCTCCTACAACCGCCCGCCCAGGCTCCGGCGCCCCGAGCCGGAGCGCACGTTCGTCAGGCCGAAGGAGCCGTCCAGGAACGAGGGGCTGCGCCTTCAGCTGCTCGCCGCCCTGCTGCCCGCCGTGCTCGGCCTGACGCTGGCGTTCGCCCTGAAGCAGTGGTACTACCTGCTCGTCGCCCTCATGACCCCCGTGATCATGATCGGCCAATGGTGGAGCGATCGCCGCCACGGGAAGAAGCAGCACAAGAAGGCGATCAAGGAGTACGCGGAGCAGCTCCAGGCGTACGACGAGGCCGTCGAACGGGCGCGGGCGGCGGACGAGGCGGCGCGCAGATCGGACGCGCCCGACCCCGCGCAGGTGCTGCTCACGGCCACGGGGCCGCGCCGGCGGCTGTGGGAGCGCAGGATCCACGACACCGACTCGCTCAGGCTCCGGGTGGGGCTCGCCGACCTGCCCGCCGACCTGGAGCTGTCGGAGGAGCAGGGCGGCCCCATCGACCCGCCGGTCTGCCGCTCCGTGCCCGTGGCGCTGCCCATGCGCAGGCTGGGCGTGGCCGGTGTCACGGGCCCGCGTACGGAGGCGGCCGGCCTCGCGAGCTGGCTGATCGCCCAGGCGGCGACCCTGCACAGCCCGCGCGACCTGGCCATCGTGGTCGTGTCCGCGCACGCCGACGGCGAGCGCCGCTGGGGCTGGACGCGCTGGCTGCCGCACTGCGCGCCGCGCGCCGGCGAGGAGTGCGTGGCGCTGGTCGGCACCGATCCCGAGTCGGCCGCCCGCCGCGTCTCCGAGCTCGCCGCCCTCATCGACGAACGCCAGAACACCACGATCCCCGAGCTCGGCAAGATCCCCACCGGCTGGGACGATCTGGGCGGCCCGGAGCAGCCCACGTTCTCCTCGTACGACGTGCGCCCGTACGACGTGCTCGTGATCCTCGACGGCGCCCAGGTTTTGCGCGGCCTGCCCAACATGCCGCAGGTGCTGCGCCAGGGCCCGCGTTCCGGGGTGTTCACGCTCGCCATCGACGACGACCAGCGCCTGCTGCCCGAGGAGTGCCAGACCGTGGCCGCGTGCGGCGGCGACGGCCTCGTCCGCCTGCGCGGCGGCGGCCTCGACGTCATCGGGCCCGTCCTGGCCGACCTCGTCTCCCCCACCTGGTGCGACCGCCTCGCCAGAGCACTCTCCCCGATCCGCGACGTGAGCAGGGACGACCTGTCGGGCAGCCTCCCTGACGCCGTCCGCCTGCTCGACCTGATGGGCATGCCCAACCCGACCGGCCGCGAGCTGGCCGCCCAGTGGCGCGAGCACGGCTCCACGCGGGCGCTGATCGGCGTCGGCCCGGACGGCCCGTTCTCGGTGGACCTCAAGCTCGACGGCCCCCACGGACTGATCGCGGGCACCACGGGCGCGGGCAAGTCGGAGCTGCTGCAGACGCTGATCTGCGCGCTGGCGGTGGCCAACCGGCCGGACCAGCTCACGTTCGTGCTGATCGACTACAAGGGCGGCGCCGCCTTCAAGGAGTGCGTACGCCTGCCGCACACGGTCGGCATGGTCAGCGACCTCGACGGCCATCTGACGCAGCGCGCGCTCGACTCGCTGGCCGCCGAGATCCGCCGGAGGGAGCGCCTGCTGCTGGCGGCCGGGGCCAAGGACATCGACGACTACACGGGGCCGGGGATGCCGCGCCTGGTGCTGATCATCGACGAGTTCGCCGCCCTCGTGGCCGAGCTGCCCGACTTCGTCACGGGTCTGGTCGACATCGCCCGCCGGGGCCGTTCGCTGGGCATCCACCTCATCCTGGCCACCCAGCGGCCCGCGGGCGTGGTCACGGCCGACATCCAGGCCAACACGTCGTTGCGCGTCGCGCTGCGGGTGACCGAGCCCGCCGAGTCGGCCGACGTCATCGATCTGCCCGATGCCGCCCACATCTCCAAGTCGACGCCCGGCCGCTGCTACGTGCGTTCCGGTGTGGGGGCGGCCACCGCCGTACAGACGGCCAGGGTAGGGGGCCGCAGCCCCGCGCCACCGGCCTCTGCGGGCGGCCCGTTCGCGGGGCCGGGCGCCCATGTCCGGGTGCTCGAGGTGACCTGGCGCTCTTTGGGCAGGCCCCTGCCGCCGCCCCCGGAGCCGGAAGAGGACTCGACGGCGACCGACCTCACGCTGGTCGCCGACGCCCTCATCGAAGCCACGCAGCTGGCCGGCGTCCCCGTGCAGCCCAGCCCCTGGCTGGATCCACTCCCCACGCAGTTCGTCCAGGACCGCCAGGCCCCGGCAGGCCCGGGATCGGGAGAGGTGACGCCGCTGCCGTTCGGCCTGACCGACCGGCCGTGGGCGCAGGACCGGCGCCCCCTGGCGCTCGACCTCGTTCACGGAGGTCACCTGCTCATAGCGGGCGCCGCCCGGTCCGGCAGATCGACGGCGCTACGCACGATCGCGGGCTCCATCGCGGCCCATGCGTCCCCTGAGGACGTGCACGTCCACGCGGTCGACTGCGGCTCGGGCGCGCTCCTGCCGCTGGTGGCGATGCCGCACTGCGGCGCCGTCGTGACCCGTGACCAGCTCGACCGGGTGGAGCGCCTGCTCACCCGTCTCCGCGCCGAGGTGGGCCGCCGCCAGCAGCTCCTGGCCGAAGCCGGGCACGCCTCCCTGGCCGAATACCGCCAGGCCGGGCACCGCCTGCCCTGGCTGGTGTTCATGCTGGACCGCTGGGAGGGCTTCGTCGCCGCCTTCGAGGGCTACGACTACGGCCGGCTGATCGAGGCGCTGCTCCAGCTCCTGCGCGAAGGCCCCGCGGTCGGGCTGCGGGCCGTGGTCACCAGCGACCGTTCCGGCCTGCTCGGCCAGGTCTCGACGGTCTTCGACGACCGCCTGCTCCTCCGCCTCTCGGACCCCGCCGACTACGGCCTGGCGGGCTTCCCCCTCAAGGGTCTGCCCTCCTCGATGCCGCCCGGCCGGGCCCTGTCGATGGGCGAGCACGGCATCGTCGAGCACCACATCGCCCTGCTCTCCCCCGATCCGTCCGGCCCGGCACAGGTGGCGGCCCTCCAGTCCCTGTCCCGCGCCGCCGGCGCGCCGGGCGTCGGCAGGGAGGGCCGGCGTGGGGAAGGGGAAGCGCCGCTGCGGGTGGACGCGCTTCCGATGCGGATCACGGCGTCCCAGGCGCTCGCCCTCGACCCGGCGTTCACGCCTCCGTCCCCCCTGTGGGCGCTGGTCGGCGCCGGAGGGGACGCCCTCGCCCCGCTCGGGCTCGACCTGCTGGCCCACGGGCCCGGCGCCGTGATCGCCGGTCCGTCCCGCTCCGGCCGCTCGTCGGTCCTGCTGACGGCCGCTCATTCGCTGATCGCCCAGGGAACGCCCGTCATCGCCGTCGCGCCCCGGCGCAGCCCGCTGCGTGACCTGGACGGGGCCGTGGCCGTGCTGGACGGCACCGCCACGAACCTGGCCGAGCTGGTCGCCGATCTACGGCACTACGTCGTGCTGGTGGACGACGCCGAGCTCGTCAACGCGGACGGCCCGCTGGGGACGGCGCTGGAGGAGGTGCTCAGGTCGGGCAGGGACGGCGATCATGGGCTGCTGATCGCCGGGGCGACAGGGGATCTGGCGGTCGCGTACCGGGGCTTCGTGGCCGAGACGCGCAAGTCGCGCACCGGCCTGCTCCTGGCGGTCCAGAGCCAGGCCGACGGCGACATCTTCTCCATCCGCCTGCCGCGCGGGACCGTCGGCGGTCCCTCCGGGCGGGGCTTCCTGGTGAGGACGGGGAACATCACCCCCATCCAGGCGGCTCTCCCCGGCGACGGCTGACCGCGCGGCTCAGGGCTCGTCGGCGGGGAGGGTGAAGAAGCGGACGTACACGGGGCGGGCGTCCGGTGGGGCGTCCTCTGCCGTATGGCTGTACTTGAGCAGCAGGGCGATGTACTCGTCGTAGAACTCGGTCAGCTCCTCCTTCGTCAGCCGGGCCAGACCCCTGGAGCCCTTGGCCCAGTCGGGATCGGCGCGGTAGGCGGCGGGGAAGCGTTCCATCAGGGCGCGGTCCTCCTCGAAGCCGATCCGGTGGAACTCGGCCAGGACCGCGCGGTCTTCCGGCGCCAGCTGATCGGGCGTGGGGGCGCGCATGTCCCTGGGGGTGGGGGCGCGGCGCCACCAGCGTTCGCGGCCTGACGAGCGCTCGGGGATCTCCTCGATGAAGCCGTACTTCTCGAGCTGCCGCAGGTGGTAGCTCGTCGTGCCGGTCTTGGCGCCGAGCAGCTCGCCGAGGGTGGTCGAGGTGGCGGGGCCGTGGATGTTGAGGTGGGTCAGCATGCGGCGGCGCATCGGATGGGCCAGGGCCTTGAGCCGGCCCGGATCGTTGAGGATGAACGGCTCGTCGGCTTCCGGTCTCGGCTCCTCGTCCTTCATGAGGAGGAGGGTAGTCCTCCAGAACGATATCTGCAGACTTCTGTTTGCCGAGAACTCTCTGCAGAGTAAGTTCGGCGATATGCGAACGATTCTGGCGGTCCTCACCGCCCTCCTCCTGGCGCTCGCCCCCACTGCCGCCCTGGCCGTCGTCGGTCCCGCTCGGGAGGCGCCGATGGCCTTGCCCGACGATCTGAAGGCGAGCGAGGTGAGCTTCCGCGGCGGCGGCGGGCTGCTGCTGCACGGAAGCGTGATCAGTCCGGTACGTGCCCGGAGCGGACGGGCCGGCGTCGTGCTGGTGCACGGCGCAGGCACCGGGACGAAACGGGAGAAGCTCCTGGCCGAGGCGGTGGCGTTCGCCCGGCAGGGGATGTCGGTGCTGGTCTACGACAAGCGCTCCGAGGGGTACTCGCTGTTCAAGCGGTCCTACTCGCAGCTGGCCGACGACGCGCTGGGAGCCGTGGGGACGCTCCGGCGGCAGGCCGGGGTCGATCCGTCGAAAGTCGGCATCTGGGGGCTCAGCGAGGGCGGATGGGTGGCGCCGCTCGCGGCGTCGCGCTCCGCTGACATCTCCTTCGTGATCGTCGTCGGCGCCAACGCGCTGCACCCGCTGCGGCAGCAGACCTGGGCGGTCGCGGCCGGGCTGCGGAAGGCGGGGGTGCGGGGGTCGTTCGTCGACCGGGCCGAGCCCACCCTGTACCGGGTGATCGCGGACGGTGGGATGTTCCCCGAGGCCTACTACGATCCGGAGCCGGTCATCGCGAGCCTACGGCAGCCCGTGCTGGGGATCTGGGGCGTGCACGACCTGCTGACGCCTCCCCGGGAGACGCCTCCCGTTTTCGCCAGGGCCCTTGAGAGGGGCGGGAACCGGCACTACACGTTCCGGTTCTTCGCGGATGCCGATCACGCTGCCCACCGGACGCCCGACGGCGGGGTCACGCGGCTGCCCGAGCTCGCTCCCGGCTATGCGGAGCTGGTCGGCGACTGGGTGGGACAGGCGACGTCGGGACGGGTGCCGGTCGCGCAGGTGTCGGGGCCCGCGCCGGTCCAGGCGGACGACTCGGTGGCGGTGCCGCCGGTCGCGTGGTGGGAGTCGGCCGGCGTTCAGGCCGCGGCGCTGGTGCTGTTCCTGGTCGCGTTCGCGGGGTATCCCGTGGTCGCCCTGGTACGACGGGTCAGGCGCCGGGCCGGTGTGCCGCCTGTCAAGGCGGCGCGGTGGGTCAGCGCGGGCGGGATCGTGACGATGGCAGGCGGGTTCTCCTACCTGTTCTACGCGATCATGACGGGAGGCAAGCTGGCTGCTCCGGGACCGCTGGTGGCGGGCAGGCCGCTGGTCTGGGTGGCGTTGCAGGCGATCTCGGTCGTGACGCTCGTGGCCGCCGTCATGACGGCGCTGAGGCTGCGGCGGGTGGCCGGATGCGGCGAGAGGACACGCCTGGGGGTCCTCCTCGCGGGGGCAGCGGTGTTCCTTCCGTGGGCCCTGTATTGGGGACTGCTGATTCCGTAGAGGCGGGCGCTCTATGCTGATCCTTGCGATACGGGAGGGGTGAGATGCAGACCCGGAAGGACCTCTACCAGGCGCACCGGCTCATGCAGCAGCGTCTGGGAATGGCGTTGCTGCAGGCGGAGCCCGATGTGCCGGAGACGCCGATGCGGCGGCACAACGTGGCCATGTTCTGCGGGGTCCTCGTCGGCGTGCTCATCGTGGCCGCGTTCGGGATCTGGGGGCTGGTCAAGCCCGGCGGCGCGACGAACCTCGAAGATCCCGGCCAGCTCCTCGTCGAGGAGGAGACGGGCGCGAAGTACGTCTACAGCCAGGAGCAGCGGCGGCTGCTGCCCGTCGCCAACTACGTCTCCGCGCTGCTCCTGCTCGACGCCTCCAACTTCAAGGTCCGGAGCGTCTCGGCCGCCTCACTCGCCAAGCTCCCGCGCGGCCCCCTGGTGGGCATCGCGGGCGCCCCCGACTCGCTGCCCGACAGGGAGAAGCTGGTCAAGGGCCCGTGGTCGGCGTGCGTGACCGAGGCGCCCGACGCCACGGGGACGCGGGTGCCGTACGTCACCCTTGTGGGCGGCAGCGACGTCGGCGGCACGCCGGTCGGCGGCGGCGCGCTGGTCGTCACGGACGGCCAGCAGCCCTGGGTCGTCTGGAACGACATCCGCATGAAGGCCAACGACAGTGGCGTGCGGGCGCTCAACACCCGGCCTCGTAAGGTGCCGCCCACGTGGATCAACGCGATTCCCGCCGGACCCGACTTCATGGCACCCAAGATCCCGAACCTGGGCAAGAAGGTGCGCGGGCCGAACGGCGGCACGACGGCCATCGGCCGGGTCTACACCGTGAAGGGGGTCGGCGGGGCCGCGACGCGGTGGTATGTGCTGGTCGCCGACGGGCTCGCGCCCATCAGCCTCACGCAGGCCACGCTGATGCTCGAGGATCCCAACACCAAGCGGGCGTACGGCAACAAGGCCGCCTGGCCGGTGGCGATCGACGCGGCCACGGCCAACTCCAAGCCCAGCCGGAGCCTCACCGTCGGCGGGCTCCCGACCAGCCTCCCGAAGGTCGTGGGGACGTCCTCGTCGCCGCTCTGCGCGGTGTACGCCGACACGCAGAACGGGTCGGCCCGGGCGAAGGTGACCGTCGGCGGCACGATGGCCATTCCGCCGCCCAGCTCGCGCGGGGATCAGGAGCACTTCGACCAGGTGCTGCTGCCCGCCGGGGCGGCGGCGCTGGGCGGGCTGCTGCCCGGGGACGGCCAGAAGGGGTTCGTCCAGACATACTTCCTGCTCAGCGACCAAGGCCGGAAATATCCGCTGCAGTCAGCCGACCAGATCAACAAGCTGGGGTACGGGGCCGAGGACGTGGCGCCGGTGCCGGACAATCTCGTGCATCTGATCCCGCAAGGACCGACGCTCGACCCGGCGGCGGCACGGTCGCCGCTGCAGATCACCGCCCAGTAGCCGTCAGAAGAAGCCCATGCTCGGCATCGAGGTGTTCAGGTTCGGCATGCCGTTGTTCTTCGCCTGCAAGGTGCCCACGCCCGACTTGTCCTTGGGTGACACGTACTCCAGATCCGCGGGAGAGTAGTCGGCCTTCGGCCGGTTCTTGTCGAAGAGCTGGCTCAGCGAGGCGCACAGGCCGTTCACCGTGAGCATGATGCCGGTCAGCACGGCCACCGACTTGACCTGCTTGCCCACCAGCCCTCTGAGCACCTGGCCCAGCGACACCAGGATGCCGTTGATCGCGCCCCGGACCGTCATCGCGACCGCGACGTTCAACAGGAACATCGACAGCTTCACGAGCGCCACGCCCATCATGGCGGCGGCGACCAGCATGGCCACCTGCGAGGCCCAGTGGTACAGGGTGGCTATCCCGTGCATGCCGCCGCCGACGCCCTCGTGGTACTTCTTGGCCGCGCCCAGCTGCTCGATGAACGTGTCCGCCGCCTGGCTGAACACCTCCCAGGCGGGCCCCTTCCAGAAGCCCTTGTCCTCGATCTGCTCCTTGAGCTTGACCATCTCCTGCTTGATGGTCTCGAAGTTCAGCCCGTCCGCGCCTTCGGTGGGGGCCTTCCAGGCCGCGGCGGCCTCCGCCATGCCATCGGGGTTGGCGACCATGGTGCCGATCATCAGGGCGATGTTCCTGGCCAGCGGGTACTCGAAGAGGATCACGGCCGCCGCGGAGGCCATCGCGGCCGCCTGCAGGAACCGCTCCCGGTCGCCGCTGTATTCAGCACTCATGCTTCCTCACCGATGACCTGGGGCGCGATGTCGACATCGTCCATCCAGTCCTCCTCGTTGCCCCGCACGTAGTCGGGCTTGTCCCGCTCTTTGTTCTGCTCGCCGCCGGCGCCTCCGCCCATCATGGGCCCGTACGGCATGCCGCCCATGCCGGTCATGCCGCCGCGGGCGCCGGCCGCCGCGGGCGCCGCGGTGCCCGGCCCGGCGACCGTCGGGCCGCTACCCGTCCCCGTGGACATGCCGGGGCCAGGGCCGATGGTCGTGGTCGCGGTGTTCGGGTTGATGGGAATGGTGCCCAGCTTGGAGGGGTCGAACGAGGACAGGTTGGTCTTCGTGGGGTCCACCTGAAGGGTCTTCGGGTCGACCGTCGGCACGTTGTGGTTGAGCTGGTCCTCGATGGACGGGGTCTTGGGGAGGTTCGCGTTGGGGTCCGGCAGGTTGGTGTCGGGAATGTTCGGGTTCGGGACGTTGGCCTGCGGGAGATTGCTGCCCGGGAGGTTCGGGTCGGGCAGGTTCGAGTTGGGCAGGTCGGTCTTGGGCAGGTCGGTCTTGGGCAGGTCGGTCTTGGGCAGGTCCGTCTTCGGGAGGTCCGTCTTCGGCAGGTCGCCGGTGCCGGGCATGTTCGTCTTCGGCAGGTCGCCCGCGCCGGGCATTTTCGGCGTCTTCATGCTGGCGGGTTTGATGCCGCCTCCGCCCAGTCCGGGCCCGGTGCCAGGCCCGGTGCCGCCGGTGTTGATCTTGCCGTCGCTGTCCTCGTCGGCCTTCTGGTAGTTCTTGTCCAGCTTGCTCAGGGCGTCCTTGTAGTCCTGGAGCACGGTCTTGGCCGTGTCGAGGGCGCTCGCGGCGCCGTCCTTCACCCTGTCGTGTGCGTAGTTGAGGCCGACCCCTATCAGGCCGAAGGCGGGAGGGTCGACGCGGATCCCCCCGGTGTTACGGGCGATATTGCCCACGGCCGGGGCCTGCTCGGAGAGGTCCTGTCCGAGATTTTCGATCTTTCCCTTTTTGAACTGGATCTCGACTCCGCCGAGGGAGCCGCCGTACTGGTACCCGGACCCCATGTCGCCCTCCCTGGCCCTGAACCGCGTCAATTTCGATCAAGGGGCAGGCGCGGTGTGCCACGCCTGCCCCGCACGTCCGGTCGGGATCAGGCGATCGTCGAAGGGGTGGTGCCTTCCGGACCGCCCCATACGTCGTCGTCCTCGAAGATCCCTGTAGTGCTCTCCTGCTGGTTCTGCTCCTCCTTGGCGCCCCCATGGGGGAGGCCTGCCAGGTGCGGCGCGAAACCCCCCATGCCGTTCGCCCCGGCACCACGGCTCGCCACCGCCTGGGTCACTCCGCCGGTGGTGGCGCCGCCGCCCCCGGCACTGTGCCCCATGCCAGGGCCCATGCCAGGGCCCATGCCAGGGCCGCCGTTCGTCGTCGTGGTGTTCGGGTGAGAGAAAGTCCCGCTCAGCGTGGGGTCGTAGCCCGCCAGGGTCGTGGTCCCCGGGTCCGGGACGTTCGCCAAGGGCGAGGACGGAGCGGACGGCAGGTTGGGGTTGGCTCCGAGCGTGGTGTCGGTCACCCCGGCCGGACCGGCGCCGCCGTAGGGGTTGTCGCCCCCGTTGACGCCCACGGCGGCACCACCGCCGTATCCACCGGCGGCACCGCCGTCGATGCCGCCGTTGACCCCGCCGCCCACGGAGGCTCCGGGGTACTGCCCGGACGGATAGCCGTTGGCCGGCCCCTGCGGGTCCGGCATGCCGGGCACCGAGCCGGGATCGAAGGAGGCCGCCTGAATCCCGCCCGGCCCCGACCCACCGCCGAGGTTCGGCATGGTGGGCACCTTGCCGCCGCCGTTGTTGAAGTCAGGCATCTGCACCTGCGCCGGGTCCGGGACCGCCTGCTGCATCTCGGCGGGCAGGGCCGCGAAGTGCTGGGCGATGCGCTCGTTGACCTCTTTGAGGTGGTTGACCGCCCGCTCGTTGCCACGCTTGAGCCGGTAGAACGGGATCTGCCCGGCCCAGTCGATGTCGTGGTCGGAGCGGGAGTCACGGCCGGGTGACTCGACGACGTTCGCCTGGGCCCACCTGAGGGTCTCGCCGTAGTCCTGCAGCACCTTGCCGATCTGGCCGAGCTTCTGGGCGAGCTCGCGCGTGCTGGCGTGCAGGCTCTGCAGCTGCTTCTGCGTCTCGACGGCGACCGGGCCCTTGTAGTGTTCGGCCAGGTCGGTCGCCTTGGTCTTCAGATCGTCGGCGTAGCCGTTGAGCAGGGACTCCGCGGCCGAGTAGTACATGCCGGCGATCCGCACCTTGCCCGGGTTCGTCGCGTCGATCCAGTCCTTCACCTGGTCGACCGAGTCGACGACCATGCTCTCCCAGAAGCCGGGCGTGTGCACCGACGTGTCGATGTGCATGGACTTGTCGACGAGAGGGGTGTTCACAATGCGGGGCTTGGCCATGGTGGTCTCCCTCTCAGGTTTCCTGCCGCGCCGCGGCCTCTTCCGATGCCTGCTCGGCTCGCTGCGAGGCGTTCTTGATGTCCACCAGCGCGTCGAACGTCTTGTCGGCCTGTTCCAGCAGGACCGCGTACTTGCCGGACTTGCTGCCCTGCTCGCCGACCAGCTGCTGGTACGCCCAGTTCGCGGCGAACGAGAACTGCACGGCGGCGGGCCACTTGCCCATCTGGTTCTCGCTCAGCGCGCAGTGCTGCTGCAGGTCCGGCAGCGTGCCGGCGCCCGCGGGCAGCTGGACCTCGGGCGGCGTATCCCCCGGCGCGGTCACGAACGTGTCCTGCAGGATCCCCGAGGAGGCGGTGAGCTTGTCCAGCAGCCCGCTCATCTCCCCGGCGATGCGCTTGACCTCCGTACGGTTGATGTAGGGGTCCTCCGACTCGTCCTTGTCCGAGATGCCGGGCCAGTTCGGGTCGAGCTCGAGTGCCATGTCGCCTCCCTCAGGCGCCGATCACCGGTGAAATGTGGCTCTCCGGCGGCTTCCACATCTCGTGGTCCTCGGGCACGTGCGTCGTGCGCTCGTATTCCTGTCCCTCTTCACCGGCCGCACCGCTCATCATCGGCGCGAACGGCGTGGTCATGCCGTTCACGCCCACCCGGCCCGCGGCCGCCGCGGCGGCGCCGGGCTGGCTGTACGACCCGCCCCCGCCGATCACCGCCGGCGAGCCCGTGGCCGGCGTGCCGTAGGCGGTCGGGGTCTGCGCCGTCGGGGTCCAGCCGGTCGTCGTGGGGGTCGTGGTGAAGGGATGGGTGGGCGTGCTCGCCGACTCCGTGGCACGCGGGTCCTGCGTGGTACCCGGCGTGTGCGTGGTCCTGTCGCCGTCGGTGGCGTTGTTGTCGATGACGGGAGGCGTGGTGCCGTCCCCGCTGTTCTGACCCGCGGACGACGATCCGCTCTGATCGCCGGTGGAGCCGCTGTCGCCGGGCGTGTCCGCGCCGGGGGTGTCGGTGCCCGGAGAGTCGGAGCCGGGCGTGTCCGTGCCCGGGCCGTCGTGCGAGCCGGGGCCGTCGTGCGAGCCGGGGCCCGTGTCCGAGCCGGAGCCCGAACCGGAGCCGGAACCAGAGCCCGAGCCGCCGCCGGAGGAGGACCCGCCGGAGTGGCCGCCTGTGGACGAGCCGCCTGACGAGCCGCCGTCCGAGGAGCCGCCGCCGTTCCAGTAATCCCCCTGCCGGTACGGGCTGCGCTCGGTGACCGGCAGGTCGGTGTCGTTCTTGGAGAGCTTGGCCGGCCCGACCTCAGGCAGGTCGATGGTCACGCTCTGAGGGATCGTGAAGTCGTACAGGTCGACGATGTGGCGGTTGAGCTTGCGCATCGCCTCCCTGGCCACCTGGTCGTCCGCCTCGGACGCCGCCGGGCTGGCCGAGGCCGAGGGCTCGGGGTTCGGCTGCCCGTGCGTGGTCTGCCGGGTGATCGTCGGCGGCGTGGTCGGCTCGGCGGAGGCCGAAGGCGTGGGCGCGGCACCGGGCGAGGGCTCCGGCGTCTGCGCCTTCCCCTCCCCGGACGCGGCCCGAACCGCCTCGATGGCCTCGGGCAGGTAGTCGCGCCCGTAGCTGGTGAGGGCGGTGGACATGTCCTCCATCGCCCTGGCCAGCTCGAGGCCGCTGGCGTTGAGCATCTGCAACGCCCGCTGGGTCTTCGCCGCGTTGCCCGACTTCCACGCTCCGTTGAGCGTCGAACCGATCTCGGGGAGGGCCTCGGCCACCGACTTGATCGCGGCCGCGACCCGCGCGTAGGTCATGCCCCTGTCGTGTACCTCCAGAGGCGACGTGGCCTCAAGCCACGCCTTGATCTGCTCCCGCGACGCCGTGACCGGCTCGTCCTTCGGCGCGTAGGAGTTGTCGCGGATTTGCACTGTCCGCTCTGCCACGGCAGCCTCTCACTTTCAAGCGTTGCGCTACACCTGGTTCGTGCCGTCGTAGGTGTCGGCGCTGTCCCTGATCGCCTTGATGACCTTCTGACAGTGCTCGACGAACTCCTGGTAGAGCTGGCCGAGCTGGCCCCCGGCCCCAGGGAAGTACGGGCCGTACGTGCTCGTGTCGATCTCCTTGGAGGCCACGCTGCGCGCGAGCGCCATCGCGGCCTGCCACTTGCCGATGTGCTCCTCGTTCAGGTCGAAGTACCTGGTGAGGGCCTCCACCGAACCCCTGCCACCCTGCGGAGTCCCGCCCGGGCCCGACGTGGGCGACAGGGCAAGCTCCAAGGCGTCGGCAACGGCCCGCATCTTGCCGACGTTGTAGTAGAGGTCATCGTCGGTGTCGTCGAGCCCCGGCCATGACTGCGGGTTGAGCTCGCCCATGATTCACCCTTCCGTCAACGCCTACGGCCACCGCGTGCGGTGGCCGGAACAGAGAACTATGGGATCAGCCGTCGTACCACATGGACTTGTTGCGGTTCTCCGCGGCCCGGTAGTTCTCGTTGGCGATCTGCACGGCCTTCTGCAGCTCGTCCAGCTGCGAGCGCATCTGCGCCGCGGCCTGGTTCCACTTGACCTCGTGCTGGCGGAAGAACTCCTCTGCGCCACCTTCCCAGTGCGAGCCGAGGTCCGTCTTCAACCTGGCCACCAGATCGTCGGTGGCCTTCTCGAAGGAGCCGAGGATCTTCACGAAGTCGCCCTGGGCGAGCTCCATGTGTCCGAAGTTGACCTTTGTGAAATCCAGCTCAGCGGACATGAGGTTCCCTCCTACTTCACGTCGACGTTGATCAGAGACTCGACGCGGCCCACACCGGCCTGCACGTCCTGGTCGGCGGCGTCGTAGACGACCGCGTTGACGCCCATCTTGTCGGCGATGCCTTCCAGGTCCGTCCGCACGGTCCGCATGGAGTTGTCCCAGTTGGTCATGGCGGACTTGAACTTGGCCGCTGCCGGACCGAGCCAGCCGGTGTTGAGCAGACCGTTCGCGGTGGTCTCGACGGCCACCCGCAGACCCTCGATGTACTGGGCCGTGTCGACGACATGGCCGGACGCCGTCTTGAGTTGGCTCGGGCTCGCCCCGAAGAAGTCAACCACTGGTTACCTCCGCTATTTCGGCTTTCTTAGCCATATAAGCACCTTTTGTCTCGCCAGTAACATACATCCCAGAAAGCAGCGTGTGACAGCTTCCGGACGGCTCTGCAAAGCCCCTGGTCAGAGATCGAGATCGCGGCGGATCCGGTCCAGCTCGCCCATGACGTCCTCGAAGGCGCGGTCATAGCTGGCCTCGGCCCGCTTGACCTGCTTGAGCATGGCTGCGGAATCCTCGACCATGCGCATCGGGCTCGCCGCGCCGAACATCTCGGCCATCAGCTCGCTGGACAGGCGATGGAGGTCGGCGACGGCGTCCTGCACGGTCGCCTTGATCTTCTCCGACAGCTCCGCGGCGCCCAGCCGCATGCCCTTCGGGCGGATCTCGAGCGTACGCAGGCCCTCCTGCGCGTACTCGACGAGGACCAGATGATCCTCGTCCTCCGCGCGGCCGACCAGCTTCGCCATGGCCTTCTCCAGCTCCTCAGCCTTGGCGATCTGCTGATCGACGCTGTGGAGGAGCCGGTCCATGTCGATGTTGCCGAAATCCCCGAAATCCGTCACAGGTCACATCTTGCACCAAGAGCCACTATCACGGCGTGATGTACTCCACATTGGGGGCGACCCAGTCAAAGTTCTGGGCGCCCGCAGGGAGCCGACCGGGCGCGGGCGGCTCCTGGAAGGACGGGTGGTTCTTGACGTCGAGCGTGGCGTAACTGAAGTCGATCTTGGCGGCCCCCGTCGGCGCGACGTAGCCGAACTGCCGCTCCTTCTTCGCCATGGTCGTGAGGGTGTCAGCGCCCTTGCCGAGCAGCGCCGCGACCGCGCCCGTGGCGATCGTCGTCACACTGACCAGTTTGGCGCTGGTCATCTTCTCGAGAAGCATCCCGGTCGCCGACGTCACCGGCGACGGGCACAGCTTCAGCCACAGAGCCCTGATGAGCGCCACGAGCGCCGCTCCGGCCAGCGTCAGCATGGCGATCCAGTACGCGCGGAAGGTGGCCGCGATCTCGTCGAGCACCTTGCCGATGTCGTTGAAGACCATGCGGAGCGAGCCGATCTCACGGTGGAAGAGCGCGTGCACACGCGCGTACTCCTGCTGGTCCGCCGCGATCCACCCGCTCTCCGACGTCTTGAGGATCTGCGGCATGAGGTTCTTCACGCCGTCGTCGAGCCTGGCGGCCATGCCGGCGCTCCAGGTGGCTCCCGCGGTCGCGATCTCCCCCTCGTCGGCGTTGACCGTGGCGGCGACGAGGATGGCGGGGATGACCCACGGAGAGAGCCGTCCCGCGGCCCGCAGCAGGCCCAGTGCCCTCGGAGCGGCGCTCTCGGCGGACGCGCCCAGCGATCCGATCTTGCCGGTGGCCTGGTTGAAGGGGATCAGCGGTGACTGCGACGGGGAGACGGGCCGCAGGGACCGTACGGGGTCGCTCATGCGCGGTACCGGATCATGCTGGCGTTCTCGGCGGCGGTCCAGTTGCGCTCGCAGTTGGTCAGGGCCGTCTCCCAGCTGTCCAGCGTGTCGATGGCCTGGCCCATCAGCGCGTCGAAGCGATGCTGGACCGACTTGTACGTGTCCCCGATGATGTGGTTGCCCAGCGTCCCGAAGCCCGCGCCCCCGACATCGGCAGCCGGGATCAGGCTGCGGACGAAGCCGATCATGTCGGTCTTCAGTTCCCGGTCGATCCGGGTGCGGGTATGGCGGATGGTGCTCGAGGTGATGTGGATTTCCCGTTGAGTTGCCACGGGGATGGATTCTTTCGGTGATTTAGACCGGTTTCATCACTCATAGCGGTTTTTTCGTGATCACTTCAGCGTCTGGTAATCCGGCGCTCCCCAACCGTTAACCCGTACCCGGTGGCGTGCTCGCATGAATCCCAACGACTTCAACCCCGACGACCTCGACCGCGTCCTGCGTGAGAGCGAGCGCTCGCTGCGCGAGCTGACCGGTGCGATGGAGCAGCTCGGCAGCGTCTTCGGCGAGGGGGAGAGCCGCAGCGGCACGGTCACGGCGCGAGTGGACGCCAACGGTCGCCTCGACCACCTCAAGCTCGGCGCCAGGGCGAGTCGCATGGAGCTGGACGAGCTCACGGAGGAGATCCTCCAGGCGGTCCGCGCCGCCCAGGACGACCAGGCACGCAAGACCATGGCGCTCATCCCCGTGGAGCCCTCGCTGGGGATCTCTCTGGAGCAGATCCATCAGCAGTTCGACCAACTGCAGGACTCGTTCTCGCGGGACATGCACGACCACATGGACAACCTGGAGGCCATCCGCCGCCGCGCCCTGTCCGACGACGACTGAGCCCTCAGCCCGCCAGCCCGCGCACCCAGGAGTAGACGTCCAGGACGCCCAGCGCCACCGGCACCAGGGCCACGATGAGCAGCCACTCCACGATGTCGGCCGCCCGCCCCCAGAAGGGCGACAGCTTCCCGTTGGGCAGCCAGACGCCCATGCCGACGACCACCATCGCGGTCCACAGCAGCCCGAGCACCACGGCCACCGAGGCCAGGCCGCCGACGGCGATCCCGATCTCGACCGCCACGGCGGCCAGCCCGGCGAACCCCGCGAGCAGCAGCCAGAGCCGCTGCCCGACCCCCTGGAACACCCGGGCCCGCATGAGCTGCGTCAGCGACAGCACCACGGACATGGCCACCGAGATCCACGTGCCCTGCTCCACCAGCAGCGCCTGAGCCCCGAGCCCGACCAGCGAGACGCCGGCGATCATGCCGGTCGCGTAACGCTGCGCGGCCCCCGTGCGCTGCAGCACGGAGGCGCTGTCGAGCTGCTGGTTGTCGCTGCGCAGCTCTTCGGCGTTGGTGGGCATCGACGGCAGCGGCACCCTGGCGAGCCGGAACGACAGCAGGGGGATCAGCGGGCTGAAAGCCATCACGACGGCCGCGCAGACCGCCGCGACTCCCGCCGCGGACGCCCCGGTCACCATGACCACGGCCGCGCCCACGGCCCCCACCATGGACGCGATGGCGGTGCCGAGGAAGCCGGGCACACCGTCGGCGATGGCGGTGCCGCCGATCGTGGCGATCAGCGCGGCGCAGGCCAGCGCTCCCAGGAGCTGTGGCGACCCGATGCCCGCCAGCCCGCCTCCCGCCGCCGGGGCGAACAGTCCGGCGAGGAACGCGTACGGCAGCGCGGCGTAGCCCACCAGCGCCCCAGCGCCGGAGTCGCCGACGGCCCTGGAGATGGCCACCCCCACCCCGACCAGGAGCAGCGCGAGGGCCCCTGCCACGATCGCGGTGACGAGCGGGGTCAGCCCGCCGAACGGCAGCGCCACGGCCCCGGCCACGAGCAGCCCGGCGGCCGCCCCACTGCCCAGCCCGCGGGTGTGCCTCGCCTCCCACTTGCCCCTGCCCTCGCGCACGCCGGTGGCCACCACGTCGGCCACGTCGTCGAATCTCGCGGGCGGCAGGGCCAGCTCGCGCGGCCTCAGGTAGAGGATCTCTCCGTCGAGCACGCCCAGCGATCCCAGGCTCTGCGCGAGGTCGAAGGGCGCCCCGCCGAGCCGCTGCAGCGTCCAGCCGGGCGCGGACGCCGTCTCGCCGCCCAGCTCCCCCATGGCCCGCAGCAGGCCCGGGAGAACGTGCGGGAGCGGGATGTCCGCAGGTAGCGCCAGGTCGGCTTTTCTGCGCGGCCCGACCACCGTGACATGGCACAGCGGCGGAAGCGGAGCAGGCATCTGGTGCAACGTGCTCTGATGCGAGGGCGGAATCTCGGCCAGCGATGTCACACGCCAAACATAGCGAGGAGAAGTTAACTCAGACCCCAACTCGGGCGTAAGGCACATCTGGTAAGAAGGGTCTTCCATAGCATCAGAAGGGGCATGTCCAAGGGTGAGCATCGTCGTCGTGCGGCGCCCAGAGCGCCGTCCCAGCCCGAAGCCGCCACGCGGCGAGATCCTCCTGGAGTCTCCACCGGAGATTCCCGAGGTGCAGTCACAGGGCATGATGGCAGTGCTCACGTACCTGCCGATGGTGGCGGGTGCGGCGGCGATGGGCCTGATGTTCACGGCCGGCGGCACGAACTCCAACCCCATCATGTACGTCGCGAGCGGCCTGTTCGCGTTCTCCATGGTCGGCATGACGGTCGGCCAGATGGGCCGGCAGGCGGGTGAGCGCAGGCACCGGCTCAACGGCGCCCGCCGCGACTACTTCCGCTATCTCGCCCAGATCCGCAAGCGGGTGCGCAAGGCCGCGATCCAGCAGCGCGAGGCGCTCGAATGGAGCGGCCCGGCCCCCGACACGCTCTGGTGGACCGCCATGGGCCCCCGCCTGTGGGAGCGCCGCCCGCGGGACGAGGACTTCAGCACCGTACGCCTGGGCACCGGCATCCAGAAGCTGGCCATCCAGCTCATCCCGCCGGACTCCAAGCCGGTCGAGGACCTGGACGCGCTCTCCGCCGGAGCGCTGCGCCGGTTCATCCGCACGCATTCGACGGTCTCGCAGCTCCCCGTGGCCGTGGCGCTGCACTCGTTCGCCCGGATCAAGCTGGACGGCGACCCGGCCATGGTCCGGGCCCTGGTCAGAGCGATGATCGCGCAGATGGTGGTGTTCCACTCGCCTGACGACATGCGGATCATGGTGTGCGCCGGCAAGGAGTGGATGACCCACTGGGAGTGGGTCAAGTGGCTGCCGCACGCGCTGCATCCCGAGGAGACCGACGGCGCGGGGCAGGTCAGGCTCCTGGCCGAGAATCTGGCCCAGCTCGACCGGCTCGTCGGCGGCGAGCTCAAGGAGCGGGCCCGGTTCAGGCCGGGCGCGTCACCGGACGCGCTGCCGTACCACGTGCTCATCCTGGACGGCGGACACGTGCCGCAGGACTCTCAGCTCGGCGCGGACGCCATCGACGGCGTGACCGTCATCGACCTGTCGAACTCGGCCGGCGTGGTCGAGGAGCGCAGCACGCTGCGGCTGCGGATCAACTCCGCCGGCTTCCACATGGTCAAGCTGGACCACGCGGGCAAGGAGAGCACGAACCGGCTGGGCGACCCCGACTCGCTCGACTACCTCAGGGCCGAAGGGCTGGCCCGGCAGCTCGCGCCGCTGCGGGCCTCGACCGCCAGGGGCGGGGAGGCCCAGGACGTCCTGGCGACGAACACGACGCTGACCGAGCTGCTCGGCGTCGGCGAGCCGACCCGGCTGGACACCGCGCAGACCTGGCGTCCCCGCGCGGGCAGGAACCGGCTGCGCGTCCCGATCGGCCTCGGCGCGGACGGCCGCGTCGTCGAGCTGGACATCAAGGAGTCCGCGCAGGGCGGCATGGGGCCGCACGGGCTGGTGATCGGCGCGACCGGCTCGGGCAAGTCGGAGCTGCTGCGCACGCTCGTGCTGGGCCTGGCGGTGACGCACTCCTCGGAGATCCTCAACTTCGTGCTCGTCGACTTCAAGGGCGGCGCGACCTTCCTCGGTCTGGAGAGCCTCTCCCACGTCTCCGCGGTCATCACGAACCTGGAGGACGAGCTGCCGCTCGTCGACCGCATGCACGACGCGCTGCACGGCGAGATGGTGCGCCGGCAGGAGCTGCTGCGGGCGGCCGGCAACTACGCCTCGCTGCGCGACTACGAGCGCGCCCGCGAGCAGGGGGTCAACCTGCACCCGATGCCGACGCTGTTCGTGGTCCTCGACGAGTTCAGCGAGTTGCTGACGGCCAAGCCGGAGTTCGTCGACCTGTTCGTGATGATCGGGCGGCTCGGCCGCTCGCTCGGCGTCCACCTGCTGCTGGCCTCGCAGCGGCTGGAGGAGGGACGGCTGCGCGGCCTCGACACGCACCTGTCGTACCGGATCGGCCTGCGGACGTTCTCGGCCATGGAGAGCCGGGTCGTGCTGGGCGTGGCCGACGCGTACGAGCTGCCGTCCGCGCCGGGCAACGGCTATCTCAAGTTCGACACGACGGGCATGACCAGGTTCAAGGCCGCGTACGTGTCCGGCGCGTACCAGGGCGACCCCCGGCACGTCGCCACGACCGACGGCGTCGTGCCGATCAGGGAGGTCGTGGAGTACGGGACCGAGTTCGTCCCCGTCCCGCTCGTCGACGAGCCGGTGGAGCCGGCCTCGCAGGAGGAGAGCAAGTCGCAGCAGACCCTGCTCGACATCGTCGTCTCCCGGCTGGCCGGCAAGGGACCCGCCGCCCACAGCATCTGGCTGCCCCCGCTGGCCGAGCCGCCCACGCTCGCGCACCTGCTGCCGCCGCTGTCGATCACGCCCGAGCACGGCCTGACGACGCCCGGCTGGCCGGGGCGCGGGCGGCTGCAGGCCGTGGTGGGCGTCATCGACCGGCCGTTCGAGCAGCGGCGTGACCCGTACTGGCTGGATCTGTCGGGCGCGGCGGGCCACGTGGGCGTGGCGGGCGGCCCGCAGAGCGGCAAGAGCACGGTGCTGCGCACGCTGATCGCCAGCATGGCGCTCACGCACACCCCGCGCGAGGTGCAGTTCTACTGCCTGGACTTCGGCGGCGGCTCGCTCGCGTCGCTGGAGGGCCTGCCGCACGTCGGCGGCGTGGCCAGCAGGCTCGACGGCGACCGGGTACGCCGTACGGTGTCCGAGATCGCCACCATCCTGCAGCAGCGCGAGCGGGAGTTCACCGAGAACGGCGTGGACTCCATGGTGACCTACCGCAAGCGGCTGGCCGACGGCTCGCTCCAGGGCGACGGCTGGGGTGACATCTTCCTCGTGGTCGACGGCTGGCTGACGATCAGGCAGGACTTCGAGGCGCTGGAGCCGGTCATCACCGACCTGGCGGCGCGCGGCCTGGGGTACGGCATCCACGTGGTGACGGCGACCAACAAGTGGTCGGAGTTCCGTCCGGGCATCCGCGACCTGTTCGGCACGAGGATCGAGCTCAAGCTCGGCGACGCGTACGAGTCGGAGATCAACAGGAAGAAGTCGCTGGCCGTCCCCGAAGGCGTGCCCGGGCGCGGCCTGACCAGGGACGGGCTGCACTTCCTGTCCGCGCTGCCCAGGATCGACGGCGTGCAGGACGCCGAGGACCTGGCGGCCGGCGTGCAGGGCCTGGTCCGCGCGGTCAGGGACTCCTGGCAGGGCGAGCCCGCCAAGCGCGTCAGGCTGCTGCCCTCGGTACTGCCCGCCGCGTCGCTGCCCACGGCGGAGGAGATCGGCAAGAGCCGCATCGCGATCGGCGTGGACGAGGCCTCGCTCTCGCCCGTGCTCATCGACTTCGAGGCCGACCCGCACTTCGTCGTCGTGGGCGACACCGAGAGCGGCAAGTCGAACATGCTGAAGGTCATCGCCGAGAACGTCGTGGCCAGGTACACGCCGCGCGAGGCGATGCTGATCGTGATCGACTACCGCCGCTCGCTGCTGGACACGGCCGTCAGCGAGAACCGCATCGGCTACGCCGCCTCCAGCGCGGCGGCTCTGGAGCTGGTCAGCGACGCGCGCAACGCGCTGCTCAAGCGCCTGCCGCCGGCCGACCTCACGCCGGAGCAGCTGCGTGCGCGCGACTGGTGGAAGGGCTCCGACCTGTACATCGTGGTCGACGACTACGACCTGGTGGCCACGTCGAACAACCCGCTGCAGCCGCTGGTCGAGCTGCTGCCGCAGGCCCGCGACATCGGCCTGCACCTGATCCTGTCGAGGGCGATGGGCGGTCTGGGCCGGGCCATGTTCGACCCGGTGATCCAGCGGATCAAGGACATGGCCAGCCCGGCGGTGATCCTGTCCGGCAGCAAGGACGAGGGCTTCCTGTTCGGCAACGTACGTGCCCAGCCGCAGCCGCCAGGACGCGGATTCATCGTGGACAGGAAGTTCGGCGCACGGCTAGCCCAGACGGCGTTCTGGCCGCCGGCGGATGGGGACTGAGAGGACTCATGGCAGGACTGGACATCCATTTCGACGCGCTCGACGACTGCCGATCGTCCGCCAAGACGTTGATCGGCAAGTTCGGTGACCTGGCCGACGGCTACCCGGCCGGCCGGCCAGACTCGACGATCTTCGGCAAGCTGGGCGACTCCTCCGCCCTGGCGGACGCCGTGAGCACCGTCGAGACCACGGCGGACAGCGAGTTCGGCAAGGCCAAGAGCTTGGTCGAGAGCGTCGAACGGGCGCTCGACCAGGTGCAGGAGAACGTACGGAGAGCGAACGACCCGTCATGAGCGCACCTGAAGGCATTCGCGAGCTGCCCAACGGCCCCGAGTTGGCGGCCATGGCCGACAACGTCACCGGCAGCCCCTCCTCGATCCGCGGCATCGCCAAGCGCTGGCGCTCGGCCGCGGGCAACGTGCTCACTCACACCGGCACGCTCGGCTCCGCCGTGACCACCGTGGACCTCGCCTGGGAAGGCGCGTCGGCGGACGCGTTCGTGACCTACATGGCCGACTACGGCAAGGCCGGGCAGGATCTCCACGACGCGCTGCTCAACTGCGCCACCTCGCTGGACAACGCCGCCGACGCCCTGGAGACCGCCCAGGGGCAGGTGGACGGCATCTGCGACCGCCTGCTCACGCGGGTGAGCACGTACAAGAGCAACAACCCCGACGCCAAGCAGGACGAACTCGACAGCGCGATCGGCCGCATGGTGAACGAGGAGATCGAGAACGCGCGTAAGCCGGTGCGGGAGGCCAAGCAGGCCGTCACCGACGCCAAGGACGCGATCGCCAAGTTCATGAAAGAGCGGAAGACCACGTTCGCGCAGATCAAGAGGGCCGGCGAGCAGGAGTTCGTGCCCGGCCCCGGGCACCGGCTCGACTGGCGGCGGACGGTGAGCTACACCTCGCAGTCCGCCGAGACCGGCGTCGGCGGCAGCCCGATCGCCGGGGGCGTCGGCGGGTACGGGCCCAGCGGCCTGCCTCCGGCGGGCGGCGGCGGCGCCGCTCCTTCCGGCAAGGTCAAGGAGTGGATCGAGCAGGCCATCGCCATCCTGCGCGAGCAGGGCTACCCCGTCGACAAGATGAACGTCAACGACATCGGGACGATCATCCAGTTCGAGTCGGGCGGCAACCCCCACGCCATCAACCTGTGGGACTCCAACGCCGCCGCGGGGCACCCGTCGAAGGGCCTGATGCAGACCATCGACCCGACCTTCAACGCCTACTCGATCGACGGCCACAAGAACATCTACAACCCTGTGGACAACATCATCGCGGGCGTGCGCTACGCCATCGAGCGCTACGGCTCAGTGTCCGCGGTGCCGGGGATCATCGGGATGAGGACCGGAACCGGCTACCGCGGTTACTGAAACCGGGCTCTAGCCGCAGTTGCCCCAGGGTGCGCTGGTGCTGCCCGAGCCGGCGCTGCCGGAGTAACGCACGCACTTGCCCTTGGCGGTCAGCTTGACGGGGCCCGCGTAGTACTCGTAGCTGCCCGAGTCGGTGTTGCTCCCGCCGCCCTGCACCTCAAGCGTGGCGCTGACCGGGGTGGCCTTGCCGACGTCCGGGCCCGACTTGATGGTGACCACGCAGTTCTGGCTCGTGCTGTTGTTCCAGAGCTGGTACGTGGTACCGCCGCTGAACGAGCTCGACCGCTGGACGACGAACCCGCCGCCGCACACCTGGGTCGCGGTGTAGGGGTTCGTCTTCGGCGGCGGAGGGGTCGTCTTCGTCGGGGTGGGCTTCGCCGTCGTCTTGGTGGGGGTCGGCTTCGCCGTCGTCTTCGTCGGAGTCGGCTTCGCCGTCGTCCTGGTGGGAGTGGGCTTCGCCGTCGTCCTCGTCGGCGTGGGGGTCGGCTCCGGCTCCTTCGTGGGCTCCTTGGTGGGCTCCTTCGTGGGCTCCTGAGTCGGCGTCGGCGTGGGGCTGGGCGGCACGGTCTTGGTGACCGTGGCCGTCGGCTTGGCGTGCTTGGTCGCCTTGGCCTTGGTCGGCTTGCCGCTCGCCACCGGCTGCGTCTGGGTCGGCTGCACCGTCGCCGTGACCGTGGGGATCGGGACCGGCTGGGTCACGATCTGCGTCGGCGTCGGCACGGTCGTCAGGACCGGCACCTCCGGGCCGCCCGTGGCGCCGTCGGTCGGGAGCGTCATGGGACCGACCCCGTTGTCGTCAGGGGTGGGGGTGGCCGCCCACGGCGCCGTCACCTCCGTCTGCGGCTGCGTGGGCGCGCCGCTCACGGATCCCTGGGCGGCGAAGGCGTCGACCTGCCCCTGCTGCTGCTTCGTCGGCTCGCCACTGGCCGCGGCGGCCGGGGCGAAGGTGACCTTGTTGGAGTACTCGCTCGCACCCCACAGGCCGAGCCCGGACAGGAGCACGACCGCGGTCACACCGGCCACGAGGCCGACCGGGAACGGCTTGCGCGGCTGGCTGTCAGCCTGCCCGCCGGGCACGACGGTGGGCGTCCAGCCGGGGGGCTGGTTCGGCGGGCCAGGCGGGGGTCCCCAGATCTGCGTCGGCTCCACCGGGCCGGGCTCCATGTGGCCGTGCTCCATGGGGCCGTGCTGCATGGGGCCGGGCTGCATCGGCCCCTGCTCCATGGGCCCGTGCGGCATCGGGCCCTGCTGCATGGGAACCGGGCCCATCGGCCCGTGGTCCGCGGGGCCCGGCTGCATGGGGCCGGCCGCCATGGGTCCGGGCTGCATGGGGCCGGGCGGCATCGGCCCGTGCTCCATGGGGCCGTGCGGCATCGGCCCCTGCGGCATCGGACCCTGGCCCATCGGGCCTTGGGGCGGCATGACGGGCGTCTGCGCGCCTTCGATCGACAGCTGGATGGGCAGGATCGCGGGTGGCGCCTCGCCCCCGGGGTGCGCCTCGAGCAGGGTGGTCGCGCCGTCGGCCTGCGCGGGCGGCGGCACCGGCACGCCCTCGATCGCCGGGGCGGGCATCGCCACGTTGCTGTCGCCGAGCAGTCGCAGCAGCGCCGTGTACGTCGTCGGCCGGCCCGACACGTCCTTGGACAGCGCGGCCAGCACGACCTGCCGCAGCGGCTCGGGCAGCTCGCCCACCTCGGGCTCGCCGTTCAGCACGGACTCGGCGTCCTGCCCGAACGGGGCTGACCCGGTCGCGGCGAACACGACGGTCGCGGCCCACGCGAACAGGTCCGCGTACGGGCCGTACCTCAGCCCGTTGATCTGCTCGGGTGCGCGGTAGCCGATCTCGCCCGCGGGGTCGCCGATCTCGATGTCGGTGACGCGGAGTCCCTCGTCGGTGAGGATCACGTTCGACGGGGTGAGCCCGCGGTGCGCGAACCCGGCCAGGTGGACCGCGGTCAGCGCGGTCAGCATCCCCACGGCCACGCGCTCCAGCGAGTCCCCGCTCAGGGGCCCGTCGGCGGAGACGGTCTCGGCCAGCGAGCGGCCCTCGACGTGCTCCCTGACGACGTACACCAGGCCGTTGTCCGTGCCGGCGTCGATGGTGCGGGCCACGTACGAGCTCGACACCTTCGCGACGCTCTTGAGCCTGCCCACGAAGCCGGGGTCGGCGGGGTCTTCCTGCAACGTCTTGATGGCGACGCGTGCCGCGCCCTCGGACTCCTGTCCCAGGTATACGACGCCCCGAGGTCCTTCGCCGAGCCGGTCCACGATCTCGTGGCCGCCGATGTGCTCAGGCAAAGAGGAGTCCTTCTCGGCCATGACCGTCCTTCCGAGCTTCCCACGTGATCACGGGACATTTAATCAAATAAGCCACATACGCATCAGTAGTTTCGGTCGGGCGATCTGACTGTTTACCGTCAATTCGCACCTGAGCCGCGGGTCGCCCCCGTTTGAGCGGGGCGCGAGCCGGGACGCCAGCCTCGCTTGCGGCCCATCGGAACGATCATCCAGAACGCCATCACCACCGCGGTCAACGACAGCCCGCCGGCCGCCACGGCCGTCGCCACCTCCATCGAGCGGCTGTCAGGGGGCACGGCCTTGCGTATCGCCGAGGCCGGGAGCGGCGGCGGCACCGGCGCGGCCACCGCCACCTGCTCCGACGGCAGGAGCATGGTGACCGCCAGGAACGGGTTGACCATGCCGGCGCCGGTGCCCTTGCCCGAGGCGCCGTCCGCGGTCAGCATGATGCGGCGGCGTACGCGTACCTGGTCGAGGTTGGGGAAGCGGGCCCGCACCAGGGCGGCGACGCCCGCCACGTACGGCGCCGCGTAGCTCGTGCCCTCCAGCTTGCTCTGGTAGCCCTTGCCCGTCCACGTCGAGCTGATGTCCTGCCCGGGGCCGAGCACGGCGACCGCGTTCGGGTTGGAGAACGTCGAGCGCCCGCCGTCCGGCGTGGCCGAGCCCACGGCCAGCACGCCGTCGTAGGCGGCCGGGTAGGAGGGAGAGGACGACCCGTCGTCCTTCTGCTGGTTGCCCGCGGCGGCGACGATCACGATGTCCCTGCCGAGCGCGTAGTTGACGGCCGCCTTGAGGTCGGGCTGGTCCTGCGCCTCGATGGAGACGTTGATCACGTCGGCGTTCTCGTCGGCGGCGGCCCTGATGGCCTTGGCCAGCACCGACACATCGCCGGACGTGTCGTTGGACTGCTTGATCGACAGGAGTCTGACGCCCGGCGCGACGCCGTAGAACGGGACGTCGGAGCGGGGCTGGCCGGCGATGATGCCGGCCACCGCCGTGCCATGTCCGACGCAGTCGCGGTAGGTGGTGTTGGTGAGGTCGGCCTTGCCCGCCAGGTGGATCTGGGGGTGGGTCTCGTCCACACCGCTGTCGATGACGGCGACGGTGACGCCCTGGCCCATGGTGAGCGGCCAGACGCGCTGGACGTTCAGTCGCCGCTGGGCCCAGCTCTCGGCGATCGCGGGGCTGGCCCTCTTGGGGTTGCACTTCACCGGCGCCTGCGCCAACGCCGGGGCGGCCGAAAGGTGCAGGGCGAGCACGCTCGCCACCAGGGCGCGACCAATCATGGGGGAAAAGCGTAGCTTGCCGGGTTCACCCGATCGCGTGGACCGCCGGAATCAACGGAAGGAAGCCCCGGCACCTTCGCCAGGGCCCCTGCCCGTTGCTCATTTCGTTGCGGACTCGATGTTCTGGCGGTAGGTGCCGATGACCCGCGAAGCCTCCTGCAGCTCCTCGGTCATGCGCTGGAAGGCCGTACGGTAGTTCTGCCACGCCTGCTGGAAACGCTGGGCGCCCGGCCCGGTCCACGCCGTGCCGACCTTGGCGGCCTCGCGGTCGAGCGCGGTCATGGTGGTGCGGACCGCCTCCGACTGCTGCGTGAACTGGCTGGCCATCTGCTGCATTTCGGCGAGGTCGCCGCCGAACATGCTCTGGCTCATGCATACCTCCTGGAACATGGGGAAAGCGCCCTCAACTTAAAGGGGTGTCACCGGCCGTCGCCGGAGTTATGCCAAGCGGCTATGGTCTACCCGAGGATTGTTCGGATTCGTCCCTGGGAGCTGTCCATCACATGCGCGAGGTTGTGGTGACCGGCGGAGGCACCGGCATCGGGTACGCCGTTGCCGCCGCTTTCGCCTCGCTCGGCGACCACGTCACCATCACCGGCAGGCGCGAACACGTGCTCAAGGAGGCCGCGTCGCGGCTCGGCGCGGCGTACGCGGCCTTCAACGCCGCCAGTCCCGTCGCGGTGAAGGACGCGCTCGACAGCCTGCCGCGGCACGTGGACGTGCTGGTCAACAACGCCGGCGGCAACACCAACCTCGACCGCAGGCAGTCCGGCGAGCTGATGGACGTGGCCGAGGCCTGGTGGGCCAACCTCAACGCCAACCTGATGTCCGCCGTCCTCGTGACCACCGCGCTGACGCCGCGCATCAGGGAAGGCGGCCGGGTCGTCTCCATCGGCTCGATCGCGGCACGCGGCACGGGCTCCGGCTCGTACGGCGCCGCCAAGGCCGCCCTGGAGTCCTGGATCGCCGACCTCGCCGCCGAACTCGGCCCCAGGGGCATCACGGCGAACGTCGTCTCCCCCGGTCTCGTCCTGGACACCGAGTTCTTCCGCGGGCGGCTGACGGAGGAGGGCATCAAGGCCCGCGTGCAGAACACGCGCAACGGCCGCCCTGGCACTCCCTCCGACGTGGCGGATACCGTTCTCTTTCTGGCCTCCGCGGGAGCCAGGCATGTCACCGGGCAGGTGCTTCACGTGAACGGCGGCGCGTACCTGGGTCGCTGAACTCTCTCAAGGAAGGACGTCGGGTCGGTGCGGAAGGTTCTGATCGCCAATCGGGGCGAGATCGCCGTACGTGTGGCACGCGCGTGCAAGGACGCCGGCATCGGGAGCGTGGCCGTCTACGCCGAGCAGGATCTCGAGGCGTTGCACGTCAAGGTCGCCGACGAGGCGTACGCGCTGGGCGGCCAGTCGCCCGCCGAGACCTACCTGAACATCGACAAGCTGCTGGAGATCGCGCGCCGCTCCGGGTCGGATGCCGTGCACCCCGGATACGGCTTCCTGGCCGAGAACGCCGCCTTCGCGCAGGCCGTCATCGACGCGGGCCTGATCTGGATCGGGCCGCCGCCGTCCGCCATCGCCGCGCTCGGCGACAAGGTGCAGGCCAGGCACATCGCGCAGAAGGTCGGCGCGCCGCTGGTCGCCGGCACCAAGGACCCGGTCTCCGGAGCCGACGAGGTCGTCGCGTTCGCGGAGGAGCACGGGCTGCCGATCGCGATCAAGGCGGCGTACGGCGGCGGCGGCCGCGGCATCAAGGTGGCGCGCAGGCTGGAGGAGGTCGCCGAGCTGTACGAGTCGGCCGTGCGCGAGGCCGTCGCGTCGTTCGGCCGGGGCGAGTGCTTCGTGGAGCGCTACCTCGACCGTCCCCGCCACGTCGAGACGCAGTGCCTGGCCGACTCCCACGGCAACGTGGTCGTGGTCAGCACGCGCGACTGCTCGCTCCAGCGCCGCCACCAGAAGCTCGTGGAGGAGGCGCCGGCGCCGTTCCTGTCGGAGGAGCAGGTCGAGATCCTCTACACCAGCTCGAAGGCCATCCTGAAGGAGGCCGGGTACGTCGGGGCCGGCACGTGCGAGTTCCTCGTCGGCCAGGACGGGACGATCTCGTTCCTGGAGGTGAACACGCGGCTCCAGGTCGAACACCCGGTCACCGAGGAGGTGTCCGGCATCGACCTGGTGCGGGAGATGTTCAGGATCGCCGACGGGGAAGCGCTCGAATACGGCGACCCGGCGCTGCGCGGCCACTCGATCGAGTTCCGGATCAACGCCGAGGACGCCGGGCGCAACTTCCTGCCCGCTCCCGGGACGCTGACCGTCATGCGCGCGCCCTCCGGCCCCGGAGTGCGGCTCGACTCCGGGTACGAGGCCGGGATGACGGTGCCGCAGACGTTCGACTCGCTCGTGGCGAAGCTGATCGTCACCGGGCGGACGCGGGATGAGGCACTGCAGCGGGCGCGGCGGGCGCTGGCGGAGTTCGAGATCTCGGGGATGCCCACCGTGCTGCCGTTCCATCGGGCCGTCGTGTCCGATCCGGCCTTCGCCTCCGCGCCGTTCTCGGTGCACACGCGGTGGATCGAGACCGAGTGGGAGAACACGGTCGCGCCGTACGACGAGGAGAGCGCCGCAGGACCGGGCGGCGCGGCGCGCGAGACGGTGACGGTCGAGGTCGGGGGCAAGCGCCTGGAGGTCGTCCTGCCTGCCGGGCTCGCCACGTCCGGACCCGGCGCCTCCGCCCCCGCCCCCGGCAAGGCGCCGCGCCGGGGCGGCGGCTCCAGGAAGGCGTCGGCGGCGGGCGGTGACGCGCTGGTCAGCCCGATGCAGGGGACGATCGTCAAGGTCGTGGCCACAGACGGGGACGTGGTGGCCGAGGGCGACACGGTCGTCGTCCTGGAGGCCATGAAGATGGAGCAGCCGCTCGCCGCCCACAAGTCGGGCACGATCACGGGGCTCACGGCGGCGATCGGGCAGCCCGTCACCTCCGGCGCCACGATCTGCGAGATCAAGGACGCCTGACCCGCAAATCCATGGCTCCAGGCTCTTCCGTCGCTCTTCTGTCACGGTGCGCGCTTGCCGGCTCGCCTGAGGGTAGCGTGCCCCATGAGGAACTTTACCGACCGCCCGTTCGTCCTCATGGGCGAAGGAGGCTTGCTGCCAATGACCCATTCGCTGCGCCGCGCAGGGGCCGCGATCGCGGCTCTGATCGCCGGTCTGATCGTCGTTCTTGCGCTGTCCCCTGCCGCCAACGCGGCGGCTCCCCCTGATGCTCAGTCGGTGGTGTCCTATTGGAAGGACAAGAAGGACCCGCTCTTCGTGGATTCGGGCTCGCCGCTGACCTCTGATCAGCAGAGTGAGATCCGTGACGCGCTGAAGGGGGCCGACAGCAAGATCTACGCTGTGGCGGTGCCCGGCGGCACGATCACCGACTCCAATGTTGCGTCCTACATGAACTCGCTCAATTCCGCATTGACGACCGCAGGCCGCAACCGCGCCACGTTCGCCGTGCTCGACGGCACGAAGCTGTACGCCGCCTCCAGCGCCATCCGCAAAGCGGGTGTCGCGGGCCGGTTGGCCGACCTCTCGGTCACCGCGAACTCGGGCAATGTCGTGGACGGGATGAAGGACTTCGTCAACCGCGTGGACTCCGCCGTCGCGGGTAAGTCGGGCCCCGCGCTCGACCCTGACAGCCAGGCCAACCCTGGCGCCGGCGGCACCGCGGCGCTGATCGGCCTGGGCGCACTGGCCCTGGTCGGCGGTGGCGGCTACTTCCTCTACTCCAGCAACAAGAAGAAGAAGCGGGCCATCCAGGAGGCCAAGGACCTGGCGGCCGTCAAGCAGACCGTGGACGAGGACGTCACCAAACTCGGCGAGGAGATCACCGCCCTCGACACCGACGTCACGCTGGCCGGCCAGGGCGGCACGCACATCGAGGAATGGCAGCAGGCGCTCGACTCCTACGAGAAGGCCAAGACGCAACTGGCCACCGTCCAGCGGGCCGACCAGGTCCGCGACGTCACCCAGACCCTCGAGGACGGCCGCTACGCGCTGGCCGTGGTCAAGGCCAAGGTCAACAACGAGCCGGTCCCCGAGCGGCGCGCCCCCTGCTTCTTCAACCCGCAGCACGGCCCGTCCGTCCGTGACGTCCGCTGGGCCCCGCCCGGCGGCGCGCTCCGCGACGTGCCGGCCTGCCGGATGGACGCCGAGGCCGTGGAGCGCGGCTTCGACCCGCAGATGCGCGAGGTCATGGTCGACGGCCACCGCCGCCCGTACTACGACGCGGGCCCGGCGTACCAGCCGTACGCGTACGGCTACTACGGCGGCTTCGGCGATGTCATGACCGGCATGTTCATCGGCACCATGATGGGCAGCATGCTCAGCGGCGGTTGGGGCTACGGCGGCTACGGCGCCGGCTACGCCGAGGGCTACGCGGACGGCGGCGGCGACCTCGGCGGGGGTGGCGACTTCGGCGGCGGCGGCGACCTCGGTGGCGGCGGCTGGGGTGACTTCGGCGGAGGCGGAGGCGACTTCGGCGGAGGCGACTGGTAAAGCCCTGAGGCCCGAAAGCACGGGCCTTCGCGGGAGGCGCTACGCGCGGACCAGCTCCGGGCAGCGCCTCCCAAGGGGGGGCAGGCCCCCCTTTCGAACCCCCCAAAGGCGAGGTCCTCGCCGGGAGACGCGCTCCGCGCGATGGAGAGCTCGGGCAGCGCCCTGTGGGGGCAAGCCCCCACCTCCCCGGCTGGGGGGGTCTCCCGACCCCCAGACCCCCGGCGCTGACCGGCTACCGCGCCTTGATATGGCCGCCTTCGGAAACGCACGATCCTTGGCCGCCGAGACTGACGGCCTTGACGGCATCCCCGGCTACCACATTCAGAGTCGGCTCCAGCATGGAGGGGCACCGGCCACTTTCGCGAAGCGCGCTCAGGTCAGGCCGTACAGGCGTGGCAGGTCGACGAGGATCACGTCGGCGCGCGCGGCAGCCGCCCCGATGAGGTCTTGGGTGAACCCCGTAGTGGAAAAGATGGCCGTGATCATGCCGGCCGTCTCATGGCCTGTCCGGGTGAGGACGTCGCGGATGGCGTCGAGGCGCTCGAGGTCAGGCAGCCCTCGGCGAGCAAGGGTGGCCTTGGCTTCGCCGATCAGGTGGACACGGTTGTTCTCAGTGGCGATGACGTCGATGTCGTGTTTTGCGCGGCCCACGTTGTCCTGAACGCTGCCGAACCCCACCGTGCCGAAGCTCATCGGCCGGCCCAACTCGTCAGGAGCGAAGCGGTGTACCCAGTCGCGGGCAAGCTCCTCGAAATGCGGACCGAGAATGTTGGAGCGGAACGTCGGAGCAGCCGCGCGCCATACCTGCTTAGCACGGCCGAGTTCGAGCAGGCCAAGATGCGGGGCGGTGATGAGCCGGTCGAAACGGATGACGGGGTCGCAGACCGAGTACGTCGGCTTCCCGCTGCGGAGAAGATCGTGGACTTTGGTGATGTAGCCCGCAGACTCCAGGACACCGATGGGATAGCGGACGGCGTTGCTGTCGCGGCCGATCGTCGCTCCGATCTTGGAAGGTGTGTGTGCGCCCTGGGCGACCGCACTCAGGATGTCGTAGTAGAGGGAGCGGGCGGTGATTCTCGGGTCTTCGCGAAGGAGGTAGTCGACTTCGGTACGGGTGAAGACGCTGACGTCGACGGCGAGGAGGTTGTCGACGACCCAGTTGTCGAAGTCGTCGTCGGACGTAGGGACGCTGGTCATCAGTGGGCGGTAGCCGGGAATGCCGCCGACGCAGGCATGGAGGCGCAGCGCGGTCTCCGGATGGTCGACGCTCCACAGCCGGGCCGCCTCCCGGTAGTCGAGCGCATTGAGGCGCATGTCCATCATGGCCCGGCCCCTGAGCGGCTTCGTCCCTGACAGCAGTGTGTGCATGACGCTCAGCGCGGAGCCACAGAGGATCAGTCGGCCTCCTGGGGCCTGGCCCCGTTGTGAGTCGTCGTACAGATGCTGGAGGAGAGACGGCAGTTGAGGCGCTTCTTTCATCACATACGGGAACTCGTCGATGACGACCAGGCCGGGAAGACCGGACGGGGCCACACGGGCCGCCGTGTCCAGGGCCGCGCGCAGTAGGCGCTCCCAGGATTCGGGCTCTCCGCGAACGGTCTCTCCCAATCCGGCGTGGCGGGACAGCGCGGAGGCGAACCTGCGCCTGGCCGCAAGGTCGCCCTCGTCTTGCACGCAGGCAATGTAAAGGCCGCCGAGAGCTTCGCAGGCGGCGGTCAGCAGCTGCGTCTTCCCGGTGCGGCGGCGCCCCGAGACAAGGCCGAGGCGCAGGGGGCCATCTGAGCCTCCTGCTTGCAGGAACTGCTCCAGGGCTCGCCACTGCCGGTCCCTTCCGATGATGTGGGACGGCTTCTTCATGGGGCCTCCGGCCGGAGAAATTGATCTACGCAGATGTCGGTAAATCCAGTTGCAGTTATAAGCGTAAACCAATTTACAGATCTATGTCGACGGCCCACGTCGTCGGGATGCCATGGCAAGGGACGCCTCCTGGCCAACCGCCTCGGCGCGGTCCACATGCGTATCGACACCATCGAACAGGCGATCGTCCGCTCCGGCCTGGCCCGCCAACCTCTCGGCCCCGCGGGCTACCTGGTCGGCTATCCCCTGGCGGAGGAGCACCTGCGCCAGGGGTTGGGCGTCGTCGCAGAGTCGGTGAACCCCCTGGCCGCAACCCGCGACGCGTGGCCGGAGATCGGGGTCAAGGCGGCGTACGGCGCGCTTCTTCGGTTACGGCCGAATACGACGGCAATACACCACGGCCTGACGACTGATCGTCAGGGTGTGCTTCGTCATATTGACGATGGTCTGGGCGCGCGGCCATCACGTCCGCCAGGGCGTGGCCGACATGGGCCTGCGATTTCGTGGGATGCCGGGCGCGAGCAAGCGGGTAGGCCTCCCCCGTGATCGAAAGTGTCGTGATCGGTCGCTACCCTTGTGCGGGACGCCGACCCCGACACAGCGATGTGATTGTATTGAACCGGAGTGCCCATGCGATTGAATCTGGTCTTTCGGGATGCTGTCGAAATACCTGTTCTTGCTGGTTTTGCGGAGCGCCATGATTGGGCATTTCAAGGCCATCATCCTGCCGGCGATTCTTCTCCTGAAGAGTTGGTCTGGGCCACGCCGAGCGGAGTTGGCGTCCACCTTGTGGACGACGAGGTTCTGGGTATTGCTTATCTGGTGATGGAGAATGATTCCATCTCGGGTGTTGCTGACATGGACGTGCGCGATGCTCGCCAGGAAGTTTCGGCATGGTTCGAGGTGGTGGAGTCGAGCGAGCTTGTCGAGCTCTACCGGGGAGCACCCGAGTGGAATGCCAGGGTTCTGCTGCTGATGATGCTCGCAGCTACAGCTTCCGAATATTCTCCTGATGTCCATGATGTGATCAAGGACGGCCTTGTGTCGGCCCATTTGGACGTACGGCGAGCGGCTGTGATCGCTTCCATGTACACGCCGTGGGATTCTCTTCGCGAGTCGGTTGAAAGTATTGCTCGAAGCGACTCCGATGAGCAGCTGCTCGACTTGGCGGAGATGGCGCTCACAAATTTTCCTTAGGCCGCTCTCCCGACGCTCCTGAACTCAAGCTTTCTCAGGCCATCGGCCCTCGATGTAGAGGCAGACAAGCGCGGCATGAGACAGCGGGGTGGCGGGGTCGTCGACGTCGCCGTTGGTCGTGTAGTCGAGAAGAACGACATCGCAGCTGTCAGCGAGCCGTCGCAAGCGCTTCACGAGACTGCTCACCCTGTTCTCCAGGACCCAGCGGTAGGCGGGAAGGTAGATGCGGCGTCGTGCGGTCTGGTAGGTCAGTAACCGGCTGCCGTAGAGGCCGTCCCGGTGGCCGCGCACCGGCCCGTGCTTTCGCACGGTGCGTTTGAGGCCGGTCATGTTGGTGATGTCGAGCTTGGCAGCGTCGACGTCGGCGGTTTCGAAGACTTTGAGCGCCTGCCAGATCCCCTCGACTGTCTGACTGTAGACGCCCGGGGTCTGCGGGACGGGGATGCCGCCGTGCGGGAAGAACGGGCTCATCCTCACCCATGGCTCACTTGCCTTGGAGGTCACGTCGATGATCTCGGCGCCGGGATGGGCCTTGGCGAGCGAGGCGGCCGAACGACGGCGGCTGGCGACCTGAATCGGCACGGTGACAACCCTTCGGTCAGGAACGGACGCGGTACAGCTTGGCCGAAGGGGACGACACTTTCCGGCCTCAAGATCCGTAATATCGGATAAGTGACCCACCTCGCCGAGGGGACCCGCGTCGGGATCCGCCGCATCAGCCTCGAGGACCGCGCCGAATTCCTGACCCTGAACCGGGAGAGCGCCGACCTCCTCGCCCGCTGGATGCCCGGCGACCCCATCACCACCGACGAGGTCTTCGAGGGGTACGTGGCGCGCTTCGACGGACCGGCCAACGAGGGCTTCGTGATCTGCCGGCTGGACACCGGCGCCATCGTGGGCCGGGCCAACATCAACAACATCGTCAGGGGCACGCGCCAGGACGGCACCCTCGGGTACTGCGCCTACGCCTCCACGACCGGGCGCGGCTACCTGACCGAAGGGCTACGGCTGCTGGTCCGGTACGCGTTCGGCGAGCTGGGGCTGCACCGCATCGAGGCGAACATCCAGCCCACGAACGCCCACTCCCTGAGCCTGATCAAGCGCGTCGGCTTCCGGCGAGAGGGCTACTCGCCCAACTTCCAGTACATCGACGGCGCGTGGCGGGACCACGAGCGGTGGGCGATCACCGTGGAAACGGCCGGTACGGGCCCGGATGGCGCATAGCCCAGACGGTGCCGCGCGAGATGGTCTCCTTGAAGGCCGCGGAGGCCGGGCCGGTGAGCACGGCGTCGACCGGACTGTCGTCCTTCCTGGTGAACTGGGTGACGCCGTCGTTCCGGCCCAGGCTGATGTTCTGCCAGACGTACCGGAACCTGGCGCGCCGCGGCTTACGCCCGGTCAGCAGGTCGGCCACCGCCTCGCCCGCGTAGATCCCCATGGGCAGGCCCGTCTGGCAGGCCATCCGGGTCGGCCGCCCGCTCCGGTCGGCCGCCGCGGCGTCGCCGATGCCGAACACCTCCGGATGTGACACCGACCGCAGTGACCGGTCCACGAGCATGCGGCCGTGCCGGTCCGTGGCCAGCCCCGCCGCGGCGGCGAGATCGGGCACGCGGAACCCGGCCGCCCACACCACGGTCTCGGAGCGCAGCTCCTCCCCGGACTCCAGCAGCGGGCCGCCGGGCCCGATCTTGACGACCGGCGCGTGCTCGCGTACGGCGATGCCCATGCGGGAGAAGGCCCGGTGGAGGTGGCGGCGGGCCCGTGCGGAGAGCCCCTCCCCGATCAGGCCGGCGGAGACGAGGCAGACGCGCAGCCCGGGGACGGTCTCGGCGAACTCGGTCGCGGCCTCGATGCCGGTCAGCCCACCGCCGATCACGGTCACCTCGCGGGTCTCCGCGAGCCGCGCCCGCAACCGGACGGCCCCGTCGGCGGTGGCCAGCGTGTACGCGTGCTCGCGCACCCCCGGCACGGCGTCCAGCTCGGCGGCGCTCCCGAGCGCGTAGACCAGCACGTCATAGGAGAGGTCGTACGGTGCCGCGTCCAGGCGCACCGTCCTCGCCTCCGGGTCGATCCCGATCACCCGGGCGACCACCAGCTCGATGCCGGTGCCGGCGAGCAGGCCGGCCAGCGGCAGGTCGGGCAGCCGCTGGCCCGCGGCGAGCTGGTGGAGCCGGATGCGCTCCACGAAACGGTCGGTCGCGTTGACCAGCGTCACCCGGACGTCCGCGCCCCGCAGCCGCCGGGCGGCCCGCTTGGCCGCCCCCAGCCCCGCGTATCCGGCGCCCAGCACCACGATGTGGTCGGTCATGGTTCCTCCAGAATCCGAAGTCCCCACTTGAACCGGCGAGCCCGCCCGTCCGTGACACGACCGCCCTGTGATCGCGCTCACACCAGCCCCCCACCCGGCGCGGCGGTCGCGGGATCAGGCGAGCTGGGCGGCGGTGAAGGCGAGTTTGGCCGGGCTGACCATGGTCCGGATCGCGACGACGCGGTCCCCGGCGACCTCGAGAGCCATGATCGCCACCACGTCACCGCCCGGCCCCCGGACCAGCACCGCGGGCTCCCCGTTGACGTCCAGGACCTCGGCCCGCACCCCGGCCGCCTCCGGCCGCGACGGCAACCCGCCCAGGTAGCGCACCACCTTGGCCAGTCCGAGCACGGGCCGGCGTGCCGCGGTCGCGCCGCCACCGTCGGCCCAGGCGACCACGTCCTCGGCGAGCAACCGCTCCAAGGCGGCGACGTCCCCGGTCATGGTCGCCTCCAGGAACCCCTTCACGATGCGGCGGTGATGCTCCCGGTCGCTCTCGAACCGCTTGCGCGGCTCCCCCACGTGCGCCCTGGCCCGCCGGTGGAGCTGCCGGGAGTGGGCCTCGTCGACGTCCAGGATGTCGCCGATCTCCGCGTGGCTGTGCCCGAACGCCTCCCGCAGCACGAACACCGCCCGCTCCGTCGGCGTCAGCCGTTCCAGCAGGATCAGCACGCCCAGCGACACGGATTCGCGCTGCTCGACGGTCTCCAGCGGACCGAGCGCGCCGTCAGCGGTGAGCACCGGCTCCGGCAGCCACGGCCCCGCGTAGCTCTCCCGCTGCCGCCGCGCGGAGGCGAGCTGGTTGAGGCAGAGGTTGGTGATCACTTTGGTCAGCCACGCGGCGGGCACCTCGACGGGCCCGGAGGCACGACTCCACCGCAGGTACGTCTCCTGCACCATGTCCTCGGCCTCGGAGGCGGAGCCGAGCAGCCGGTACGCCAGCCCGAACAGCCGCACCCGCTGCCCCTCGAACACCTCCACCGACCCGGAGCCATCCACCCGGCTGATGCTAACGTGACGAAAGTTCGCCCTGTTTCGCGGCATCAGAACCACGAGGCGCTAGAGAAGGGTGCCGAGAGGCCCCAGGTCCAGGTTGAGGTCCTCGGGCGCCAGGCCGAAGCGGTCGCAGAGATCGGTCATCGCCTCCTCCAGGCGCATCAAGGTCACCCCGAGGGCCTCGATCTGCTCGTCCGACAGGCTCCCCTGCTCCATGCGCCGTACGCACTGGCGCTCCACGAGCTGGCGGATCAGCTCGACCAGCGTGAGCACGAGGCGGCTCAGGTCGTGCTCGATCGTCTCCGAGTCGGCGGCTATGCGCAGGCTGGGACGGTCGACGCTCACGCGGCCTCATCCCCCTCGATCGACACGATGATCGTACGGAGCGAGATGCGTACGAGGTCCACGTCCGCGATCGACAGGACGAGGTCGCCGGTCAGGACGACGCCGCCCTCCAGCAGCCGGTCGAGGAGGTCCACGAGGGCCACGCGTTCGGGCGGGATCCGGTCGTCGGCCACCACGTCACGTCTCAACACGCCTCCATGACCGTGAAGGAGTACGGGGCCCACGGGCCGGTGAGACGCACCTCCACGCCGTCCCCGCCGAGGCTGCCGACCGTCGCGGCGAACTCCTCGTCGCGGCTCTCGTCCACGAGGTAGGCGCCGTTCAGCAGCATCGCCTCGTTCCGGCCGGAGAGCTGAGGGTCCTGGGCGCGGTGGCGGCAGCTCGCGACGGCGAGCGACGACAGGGCGGCGTGAATGTGCTCGGCGCGGCCGGCGATCTGCCGGCGGGCCCGCTCCCGGCCGCGCAGGCTCGCCTGGCGGCGCTGGAGATACGCGGTCCCGGGCTTTCCTGTGTCGTCTTCCCGATCGCCGCCCCTGGCGTCCGGAGCGGCCGCGCCCGGCCCCACGTACGCCTTGACGCCCCACTCCCTCCTCCCCGTGACGTGCGAGAGCACCTCCAGGAAGTCGTCCCTGCGCCGTTCCAGCAGGTCCCGCACCTGGGCGTCGTCCGCGTACACGGTGACGAGCCGGACCGGCGCCGTCGGGGTGGCGGCCGCCACGGCCTCCACCACGCGGTGATGGGCGCGGGCCGTCACCGCCAGCCAGTCCAGGTCCTCCAGGGAGCGGCGCAGGGGCTCCTCCCCGAACTCGTCCAGCGGCACCGTGCTCACGTAGGCCACCAGGCCGGCCCCGGCGACCGTACGCACCGGCGCGACGCCGTCAGGGCACTCGACGGCAGCGCGGGCGACCGCGTACACGTACGTGCCGGTGTCGGTCATTCCTCGCCCCTCGCGGCGAGTTGGCGGCGCAGGCGGCGGTTCTCCTCGATCAGCTCGCGGTCCCGCCCGGACAGCCAGGGATCGTGCTGCCACCAGTCGATGCCCAGTTCCCTGGCCGTGTCCACCGAGGCGATCAGCAGGCGCAGCTTGATCGTGAGCAGCTCGATGTCCAGCAGGTTCACCCGGATGTCGCCGGCGATCACCACACCTCTGTCGAGCACGCGCTCCAGGATGTCCCCGAGATTGGCCGGCTCGCGGCTCGAGCCCCCGTACGGCTGGCGCACCACAGGGGTGGCCGTTCCTGCCCTGTCCACGTCACAACGCCTCACCGGTGTCGGCGTTGGAGCGCCGGTACCGCCGTAGCCTCCGATATGACAGCAAGTTCCCCTCCGTGTCCATCTCGGTCTGGTAAAGGGCGAGGATGTCGCCCGATGAGGGGATGCGGCGGTCTTCGACGACCTCCACGCCGACCTTCCAGCCGCCCTCTATCGGTTCGACGGCCGTAACGCCCTCGATCTGCTTCGTGGTGAGATCGGCGATATGTTGGAGCCCGGCCTCACCGGCCGTCGCGGCCGTCAACCCCCTCCGCCTGGGCTCACGGACTTCACGGGCCTCACGCGGCCGGGTGGCCGTGGGGCGCTTCTCGATCATGCGATTACCTCCGCCCCGCGGCCATCAGCTGGAGAACCCGCTCGACCGCCTGGCTCTCCTCTTCCTCGGTGATCTCCCCGGCCTCCCTGGCCGCCTCGATCTCCTCCAGGTGCCGCCTGACCGAGGCGGGGTTCCTGGTCTCCATGTCGACCTGCTCCTGGAACAGCTCGGCGAGCCAGAGCAGCCCGCGGAAGGGCGCGAACGGCAGCCCGAAGATCAGCCCAAGCAGTCCCATGAGTCATGCCCCCGGCTCCTGCGCGATCACGAAGTCGTAGGGCGCGAGCGGCCCGAGCAGCCGGAGGCTCACCCGTCCGTCCCAGGTCTCGCCGAGCTCGCCGAGCGCCTTCTCGAGCGCCCGCTGCCCGCCGGTCTTGGCCAGCATGGCCACGTGCACGGCGTCCTGCTCGTGCGACGGCGGCCGTACCATCGCCGTCGAGTAGTGCGAGGAGAGCGCGTCGAGCAGCGTGCGGGTGTCCAGGTCGCGCTTGGCCTCGATCGTGGCCGCGATGAGCTCCCCGAGCCTGATCCGCTCGTTCCTGGTCACGTCCTCCGCCTGGCCGCGGATGGCCTCGCGCAGGCCGGCGGCCTCCGGGTTCTCCGCCAGGATCTCCCTCATCAGCGCGGACTCCACGTAACGGCCCTTGACGATGTACTCGGCCTGCCCTTCGAGATCCCGCAGCGCACCCAGGAACTCGTCGTGGAACGGCGTGAGCAGCTCCTCCACGATCGCCTCCGGGCCGGCCAGCACCGCGCCGAACCGGAACGGGAGCACGGGCCCCTTGGCGGCGACGGAGTCGAGCAGCCGCTCGTAGGCCAGCAGGTCGCCCGGCTGGCCCAGGGGCTCGTCCACGTTCACGTCGCTCACGAGGGCGGCGACCTCGCCGTGCCGTACGAGCTGGACCTCGCCGGGCGGGTCACCTAGCCCACGGTCGTCCGAGGCGAGCTTCAGGTCCGCGGGCACGACTCCGTAGAGGTATGACGCGATGTTCTGCTGCCGCGGCGTGGCCTGCTTGGGTACGGAGCCGCCGGAAACCTTGGTGGATCGTCCCATCTCCCTCACTCTTCCTCTTCGCGCCGGCGAGGTGCCTTCTTCTTCATGCCGTGGCTCTCGACGATGTCGGTCAGCTTCTCGTCCGCCGCCTCCAGGACCCCCTGGACCACCTTCTTGGCACGGTCCGGGCTGGGAGCGCCCTTCGTGGTCTCCAGGACCTCGGGCAGCCCCTGCTCCCCGGTCTCGGCCATGTCGAGCCGGTTCGCGGCCTCCGCGAACCGCAGGTACGTGTCGACGCTGGCCACGACGACGCGTGCGTCGACCGTGAGGACCTCGATGCCGACGAGCGAGACCCTGACGTAGGCGTCGATCACGAGACCCTTGTCGAGAATCGTGTCGATGACGTCGGCCAGGCCCGTCGGAGACGGACGTCCGGCCATCTGGCCGGTCGCCGCCGGTTGCACAGACGTAGTCATCATTCCTCCCCTTGCCTCCGCCAGCCTGCCCCCGAAAGCGACACCGAACCACATAGAACCCAAAAACGGGCAGGGGCTTGACGTACTCGACTCGCTACGCTGGGTAACCTTTAGGCGGAGGGGAGGTTCGCGTCAGGTGCTGGCGCGGACCGCCAGGAGGGGAGCGAGCAGGGTGGAGTCGGGCACCACGCGGCCTTCGAGCTTCTCCATGACCAGGCGGACCGCCTCGCGGCCCACTTCCTCCGCGGGGATCAGCACCGAGGTGAGGGGCGGGCCGGCGCGCTCGGCCACGTCGTCGGGGCAGATCGCGACCACCGCCACGTCGTGCGGCACCCGCCGGCCGAGCTGGCGCAGCGCCGCCAGCACGTGGCTGACCGCCGCCTCGTTGTGCACCACCAGCCCGGACAGGCCGGGATGGTCGAGGAGCAGGTCGCGCACGGTCTCGTGGACCTCGTCGAACGTCTCCTCGCACGGCAGTGCGACGCCCTTGAGCCGGTGGGCCTCCACCGCCTCCACGAACCCCTCGCGCGTCCGGCGGGCGAACCCCGTCCCCCGCTCGTACACCACCGACGGTGCACCGAGCAGCGCGATCTCCTCGTGACCGCGTTCGGCCAGATGCTCCACGCACCGCGCGCCCGCGGCGGCGAAGTCGAGGTCCACGCACGTCAGCCCGGCCGGCTCGGCGGGGAAGCCGATGAGCACGCTCGGCTCGGGCAGCTCGCGCAGCAGCGGGACCCGGCGGTCGTCCAGCTCGACGTCCATGAGCACCAGCGCGTCCACCAGCGCGCTCGCGGCCACCCGCCGGATGCCGGCAGTGCCCTCGTCGGCGGTCAGCAGCAGCACGTCGTGGTCGAAGCGGCGCGCGGCCGTGACCACGGCGCTGGCGAAGCGCATCAGGACGGGCACGTGCATGCCCGCCCGCAGCGGCAGCACCAGCGCGATCACGTTGGAGCGCTTGCTGGCCAGGGCACGGGCGCCGGCGTTCGGGTGGTAGCCGAGCGTGCTGATGCTGTCGAGCACCCGCCGCCTGGTGTCGGCCGAGATCGTCCGCTTGCCGCTGAGCACGTAGGAGACCGTGCTGACGGCCACGCCCGCGTGCTTGGCGACCTGGGCGATCGTGACCGTGCGCCCGCTCAAGCCCCGGCTCCGAAGTCGAGCTGGACCAGCGTCACGCCGTCGTTCTCGAACACCACATACAGATCGTCCACCCCGTCCGCTGCCGGGAGCGAGGCGGTGATGGCGTGATAGCCGTAACGGTCGGTCCTGGGCACCGGGAACGTGGCGAGGGCCTGGCCGTAGAGGGGGTCGCCGCGGCGGATGGTGATCACGCCGCCCTCCGTGCTGCCCGCCGTCGCCACGCAGGTCGTGGCGGCACCGAGGTCCACCTGCCGGAACAGGATCCACGCGCCCTCCGCGTCGGACCTGACAGCGTCGCCGTCCACCTTGGTCTCGTCCACGAACGTGATCGCGTCGTACTCGTCGTGGGCGGCGGCGCGCAGCACCCCCGACTGGGGCGGGACGGTCTCGCCGTCGACCTCGAAGCGGGCGCTCAGGCGCAGGTCGGTGGCGCTGCGGCCGACCATGAGCTGGTGCGACGCGCTCTCCACGACGAACCCGCCCCTGGTCACGTCCCAGAAGGCCAGCTCGGAGACGGGCAGCGTCAGCGTGACGGCGCGGCTCTCGCCGGGCGCGAGGCGTACCTTCTCGAAGCCGCGCAGGCGGCGCAGCGGCTGCTTGACGCGGGAGCGCTGCTGGTGGGTGTAGAACTGGACGACCTCGACGCCGGGCCTGGCGCCGGTGTTCGTCACGGTGGCCTCGGCTCTGACCACATCGCCTTCCAGGTGTACGCGCAGGTCCGCGTAGTCGAAGGTGGTGTAGCTGAGGCCGTGGCCGAACGGGTGGAGCGGGACGCCGCGGAAGTACAGGTACGTGGCGTCTGAGGCGATGATGTCGTAGTCGAGCAGGTCGGGCAGCTCCTGCTCCGAGCGGTACCACGTCTGGGTGAGGCGGCCCTCCGGGTCGGCGTCGCCGAAGAGCACCTCGGCCAGCGCGTGGCCGTACTCCTGGCCGCCGTGCGCCGACCAGAGCACGGCCGGGATCTCGTCGTCGGTCCAGGTCAGCGGGTAGCCGCTGGTGACGACCATGACGGTACGCGGGTTCGCCTTGCGGGCGGCCCGCACCACGGCGTCCTGGGCGGGGGCGAGGGCCAGCGTCATGCGGTCCTCGGTCTCGCGGCCGTTCACGAGCGGGTGGTCGCCGACCACCACGACCGCGACGTCGGCCGCGGCGGCCAGGCGGGCGGCCTGCTCGGTGCCGCTCCTGACCACCTCCATGGCCAGCCAGACCGCCTGGTCGGCGTCGTCCACCAGGCGCAGCACGCCGTCGTCGCCCGCGCCGACATAGCAGCCGGTCGAGATGTGGCGCAGGGCGAGCGTGCCGCGCGGCCGCTCTTCCATCCTGAACGTCTGGCGCACCTCCCACCCGTTCGGCCCCGGCTGGTCGTTCACCAGCGTGACGCCGTCCACCGACACGAACCGGCCGGTCGCCACGGCCCGCAGCGCGTAGGCCCCGCCGCCCCAGTCGAACAGGTCGAACGTGCCTGCCTCGGCAGCCCCCACGCTCAGCGGCCCGCCCGCGGGGTCGGCGGCCACGGGCCCGGACTCCGACGACAGCGTCACCCGGTCCACGGCCTCGCAGAACACGGTCTCGCACCGCTCGCCCAGCCCCTGGCGGGCGGTGACCGCGTACGGGAGGGTGCCGCTGTACCAGTCCTCCATGAGCGCGTCGCCGAGCTGCCCGATCACCGCGATCTTCGTCACGCCGTCGAGCGGCAGCACCCCGTCGTTCTTCAGCAGCACGAACGAGCGCCGCGCCGCCTCCCTGGCCAGCCCTTGGTGCTCGGGGCAGTTGACCACGTTCCCGTTGACGTCGTCGTACGGCGTCCCGGGGTCGAACTCCCCCAGCCGGAACCTGATCGACAGCGCGTGGCGGACGGCCCCGTCCACGTCCTCCTCGCTCATCAGGCCCTTCGCGAGCGCCTCGCGCAGGTGGCCGAGCGTGGCCTCGGAGCGGTCGTCGTCCTGGGTGAAGCTGTCGAGCCCCGCCTTGATCGCGTGCGCGTACGCCTCGGGCAGCGTGTCGTGGTAGCCCTGGAGCGCGGTGAGGTTGCCCGGCGCGTACGCGTCGCTGACCACCAGCAGGTCGTCGGGCGCCCACGCGCGCAGCACCTGCCCGATCAGCGGGCTGAGGTGCGCCGGGCGGCCGTTGACCAGGTTGTACGACGGCATGACCGCCACGGCCACGCCCTGCTCGATGGCCGGCCTGAAGGCGGGCAGCTCGTACTCGTGCAGCACCCTCGGCGGCAGGTTGCTGGAGGTCGTGCAGCGGTCGGTCTCGTTGTTGTAGGCGAGGAAGTGCTTGAGCGTGGGGGCGGTCTTGAGAACTTCGGGAGCGCTCCCACGAAGTCCGCGCGCATAGGCCGCGGCCATGACACCGGTCAACCACGGATCTTCGGAGTAGCCCTCCTCGTTCCGTCCCCAGCGGGGGTCGCGCAGCGGGTTCACCACGGGAGCCCACACGTTGCGGCCCGCGCCCGCCGGGTCCTTGTGGTGGAAGGCCAGCACCTCGTCACTGGTCGCCTCGCCCACCCTGCGCACGAGGTCGGGGTCCCACGTCGAGGCGAGCCCGACGGCCTGGGGGAAGACGGTGGCGGGGCCGAGCCAGGCCAGCCCGTGCAGCGCCTCGGTGCCCGTGCGGAACGCCCCGAGGCCCAGCCGCTCGACCGGGGCCTGGTACTGGTGCAGCAGGCCCACCTTCTCCTCGAGGGTCAGCCGGCGCACCAGGTCGTCGATCCGGTCGGGAATCGGAACAGCGGGGTCGCGGAAGGGTTCTTGCATGGTCATCCCTCTGAGAGTGTCGAAGCGCTTCGACGACCGGCCTCGGGAAGTTACGGGGACATTTCGGTAGATTGACTGAAGAGTGCCCGCCCCCGTGACCCAGGTCAAGGGACTCGGGGCAATCTTCCTGAATCTATGGAGTCCAGCACCCTCGCGGCGCCGCCGAGCGCCGCCGCGTCATGGCCCAGCGTCGAGGCGACCACCTGGCAGCCGCCGGCCTCCGCGGCGATCACGCGGTCGCCCATTTCGTCCTGGACGGCGGGCAGGAGCCACGGCGCCAGCGGGACGTAGTAGCCGCCGAGGATCACCACCTGGGGATTGAGCAGGTTCGCCAGGATGGACACGCCCTTGCCGAGGCTGCGGCCCACCGACTCCAGCGTCGCCAGGGTGGCGGGGTCGCCGGCGCGGGCCAGCCGTACGGACTCCTCGATCTCCACCTGGATCTCGGCCGGCGACGGGTCCTTGCCCAGCACGGCGCCGATCCCGGCCATGACCTCCAGGCAGCCGCGGCGCCCGCAGTGACACTCGGGGCCGTCGGGGTCGAGCTGGACGTGGCCGATCTCGCCGCTGAACCCGAGGCTGCCGCGGCGCAGCCGCCCGTCGAGGATGATGCCCGCGCCCACGCCGATCTCCCCGGTGAGATAGATCAGGTCGGAGGCCCCGGAGTGCGCGCCGAAGCGCTGCTCGGCCAGGGCGGCGAGGTTGGCGTCGTTGTCGACCTGGACGGGGAAGCCGGGGTCGCGCAGCGCCTTGGCCAGGTCTCCGCCGAGGTCGGCGTCACGCCAGCCGAGGTTGGGCGCGATGCGTACGGTGCCCTGCACGTCGACCAGCCCCGGCACGGCCACGGTGAGCCCCATGACCTGGCGCTCCTCCTTGGCCATGCGGCTGACCACCCGCCTGATGATCGCGCCGACCCCCGCCACCCCCTGGTTGACGGAGTCGCCGCCCGAGAACGAGCGCCGCCACGTCAGCAGCCGCTCCCCCGCCAGGTCGGTGGCCACGGCGGACACGTAGTCGACATTGATCTCGACGCCGATGGCGGCGTACGGGGAGCCGTCCAGCACCAGCATCGTGGCGGGCCGGCCGACCCGGTTCTCGGTCAGCCCCGTCTCACGCACGAGCCGCCGGTCGATGAGGTCCGCGACCAGGCTGGAGACCGTCGCCTTGTTGAGCCCGGTGGAGGCCGCGATGTCGGCCCGCGAGCAGGGCGCGTGCTCCCGGACGAACCGCAGCACGACCGCGAGGTTGGTGGCCCGTACGTCGGCGAAGTCGGCCGGCTGAGGACCGGTCGTAGAAGTGATCAATATCAGCCCCGTTCCCGCCAAGAGGTGACCCCAGCATGCCGCATCGTGGGCTCCCTTCACCAACCTGTGACCGTCGCGATCCCTTGTGGCTACGGTCACAGTCTACTAATTTGTTTGGCCGGAATACCAACTAATTTTATGAGGCCATCCCCGCTCGGAAAGAAGGGAGCGAGCCATGGCAACCAACACGACTCGCCGCGGATTCCTGACCCTGGCCGGCGTGACGCTGATGTCCGCCGCGTGCAGCCAGCCCGTGGCCCGCAAGGGCACAGGCAAGGCCGAGGCCGTCGACAAGCTGGCCCAGCTGCTGCCCAAGCACATCCCCTACAAGGGCGTCACCCCCGACGTGAACACGCCGATCGCGATCGGCTTCAACACCTATCCGAAGGACCTGGTCAAGGCCATCCCGCAAACCCCCGGAGCCGGCGGGAGCTACACGGCGATCATCCCGCTCTGGGGGCCGCCGCCGCCGAGCCCGAACCCCTACTACGATCTGGTCAACAAGTCGCTCGGGGCCACGGTCAAGCTCCAGATCATCGACGGCAACAGCTTCGGGGACAAGATCGCGCCAATCCTCGCGGCGGGCAACGTCGGCGACCTCACGGCCATCCCCAGCTTCATCATCCAGAAGCTCGGCGACTTCGACCGCCAGGCGGACAAGCTCTTCCTCGATCTCGGCCCCTACCTGTCCGGCGACAAATCGGCGCAGTACCCGATGCTCGCCGCGATCTCCGAGGAGGCCTGGGCGTTCGGCGTGTGGAACGGCAAGCTCATGTCCGTCCCGCACCCGGGCCAGGGCCCGGCCCGCATGACGTACTACCGCAAGGACATCTTCGACACGCTCGGCGCCAAGCTCTGGAACAACGCCGACGAGCTGTTCGAGCTGGGCAAGCAGCTCACCGACAAGTCCAAGAAGCGCTGGGCGTTCGCCACGATCCACCAGGAGATCGAGCGGGCCTTCCGGGTGCCGTCGAAGTGGCGGCTGGCGAACGGCAAGCTCGAACACAAGTACGAGACCAAGGAGTACGCCGACGCCGTCGCCTTCATGCGCAAGCTCTTCGAGGCGGAGCTGGTCCACCCCAAGGTGGTCGCGGCGGGAGCGGCCAACGACCCCAGCAAGGAGCTGTTCGAGGGCGGTCAGGCACTGATCTACGACGACGGGACCGGCGCCTGGCACGAGGCCATCGCCCGCCAGGGCCCGGTCAACCCCAACTTCAACATGCAGCCCCACAACTGGACCGCCGACGGCGGCCAGCCATACGGGTGGTACTCCGACCCGGCCTGGATGTTCGTCTTCCTGAAGAAGGACCTGCCCAAGGAGAAGGTCGAGGAGCTCCTCCGCATCCTGAACTGGCTGGCCGCGCCCATCGGCACGCAGGAATACCACACCTGGAAGTACGGCGTGGAAGGCACGGACTGGAAGGACAGGGACGCCAACGGCTTCCCCGTCTACACCAAGAAGGGCCAGCAGGAGGCGCAGCCGCCCACCTACTTCTTCCTGGCCAACCAGGTCGAGCCCATGGCTCCCTACACGCCCGACTACATCAAGACGTACGGGGACTACCTCGACGTCTGGTACAAGAGCGTGGAGGACTACCCGTTCAAGGGCCTGCGCACCCAGGACCCGTCCCGGATGGCCGCCGCGCAGCAGCCGATGGAGGACAAGGTCCTCGACATCGTCAAGGGCCGCCGCCCCCTGTCCGACCTGTCCACCGTCGTGCAGCAGTGGCGGGACGCGGGCGGCGAGGAGGCCCGGACGTTCTACACGAAGGTGTTGAAGGACAATGGCCGCATCTAGCGGTCAGGCAGCTGTGGACACCGCCGTTCCCACCGCGGCCACCACGGGCAGGAGGCGGAGAGCCGGGGTCCTGCGCGCCAAGCTGCGGCGGGACTGGCAGCTGCTGCTCCTGACGCTTCCTGCCCTCGCACTGCTCCTGCTGTTCCACTACGTCCCCACGCTGGGGAACGTCATCGCGTTCCAGGACTACTCGACGGTGGACGGGATCCTGGGCAGCCCGTGGGTCGGGTTCGGCAACTTCGCCTACCTGCTCGGCGATCCGGCCTTCTGGCACGCCGCGCGCAACACCCTCACGATCACCGCGTTCCAGCTCGTCTTCTACTTCCCCGTGCCGATCGCGCTGGCGATCCTGCTCAACAGCGTGCTGCGGCCACGGTTGCGGGCGCTCATCCAGAACGTCGTGTACCTGCCGCACTTCTTCTCCTGGGTGCTGGTGGTCACGGTTTTCCAGGACATGCTGGGCGGGGCGGGGCTGATCGCGCAGGAGCTCGACAAGCACGGGTTCGAGGGCTTCGACCTGGCCACCCAGCCCAAGACGTTCCTCCTCCTGGTGACGGCGCAGTCGGTGTGGAAGGACGCCGGCTGGGGCATGATCATCTTCCTGGCCGCACTCAGCACGATCGACCCCAACCTGTACGAGGCGTCGGCGGTCGACGGAGCGTCCAGGTGGCGGCGGATGTGGCACATCACACTGCCGGGCCTCCGTCCGGTCATCATCCTGCTGCTGATCCTGCGGTTGGGTGACGCGCTCAACGTCGGGTTCGAACAGTTCCTGATCCAGCGGTCCGCTGTGGGCGCCGACGCGGCCGAGGTGATCGACACCTACGTCTACTGGCTCGGCCTGCAGACCGCCGACTACAGCATCGGAGCGGCGGCCAGCCTCTTCAAGGGCGTGATCGGCCTGATCCTCATCCTGATCTCCAACAAGATCGCACACCGGCTCGGCGAACAGGGAATCTATCAGCGCTCATGACAGTATTTCCTGAATTTCCCGACGACCTCCTGCGCTCCACTCCTCGTCCGCCGGCGCTCCCTGCGATGCTCATTCCGGAGGCCGTCTCATGACGTCCATCACCCGCTCGCGGCTCCGACCCACCTGGGACGACGAGCCGTCCATCGCCGGCAAGCTCACCAAGGCGGTCGGCCTCGTCATCATGGTGCTCGTCATCGTCTTCCCGATCTACGTCGTGGTGCTGACGAGCATCTCCTCCGGGAAGGCCATCAACGAGGCGGGCGGCCTCGTGATGATCCCCGACGGGTTCAGCTTCCAGGCCTACGCCGAGGTGCTCGGTGGCGGCGTGGTGGTCAAGGCGCTCCTCGTCAGCATGGGTGTCACCATCGTCGGTACGGCCATCAGCCTGAGCGTCACGGCCATGGCCGCCTACGGGCTGTCGCGGCCAGGCTCGTTCCTGCATCGGCCACTGCTGTTCACGGTGCTGGTGACCTTCCTGTTCGGACCCGGCATCATCCCCTCATACCTGCTGGTCAACAGCCTGGGCCTGATCGACAGTTACTGGTCGCTGATCCTGCCCGGCGCCATCTCGGCCTTCAACCTGGTCGTGCTGCGCTCGTTCTTCATGGGCATCCCCGGAGAGGTCATCGAGAGCGCCAAGATCGAGGGAGCGAGCGACTTCCTCATCTTCCGCAAGATCGTGCTGCCGCTGTCCAAGGCGGCGCTGGCGGTGATCGGCCTGTTCTACGCGGTGTCGTACTGGAACGCGTTCTTCAACGCCATGCTCTACCTCAACGACAGCGCCAAGTGGCCCTTGCAGCTGGTGCTGCGGACCTACGTGCTGGACGGCGCCCCCATGCAGACCGCCTCGGGCACGGTGGACCCCAGCAGCCTGGGCCTGGCCGCCGTCCCGGTCACCTCCGTCCGGATGGCGGTCCTCGTGCTGGCCATGATCCCGGTCGCCGCCATCTACCCGTTCGTCCAGCGCCACTTCATCAAGGGCGTCATCGTCGGCGCAGTCAAAGGCTGAGTCCGTCCCGGGCCGAAAAGCAAGGTCTTCGCATCGGGAGGCGCTACGCGCCATACAACCGCTCAGACAGCGCCTCCCAGGGGGCTCGCGCCCCCTTCGACCCCCGGACAACCCCGCTCGCTCCGCTCGCGTCCCCGCCCGTTGACCGGTTACCGTGCAAACCTGCTGGAGCCCACCGGAAGCCCTGATTCGCTTGACCGCCAGTACCGGCGGGGATCCGACCTGGCACCCCTCGACCTCGGAATGGCCTGGCACCCCCGCAACTTGGCCGACCCGGGGCACCGCTGGTTCTGGACCACCTGGCGGCCGCGGTCGTGGACCTGTCAGGCACCGGGGAACGGTGGCTCTCAGGGGAGCACGACGTCGTAGCGGCCGAAGCTACCCGGCCGCAACGGGCACCTGGCTGCGCCACGTAGTGCCCGATTTGCCCGACCCCGTTCTGCCCAAGGGCCACCCCGTGGCATCGAAGTCGATCATCAAACGCTACGGATACAACGCGACCGGCTCTGGCTGCTGAGGTCACCGCGGCCACGGCCATCTCAAGATCGTCAGGTGAGTTGCGGCGCCCGTAGTGAGGTGGGCCGCGGCCTTGTCAGCGTGCTCGCGTGCGCCGATCCGTTGGATCCCTGTGTATCAAAGCGTTCCAGAAGGCGCCCACGGGTACGGTGACAAGAGCCAGCCATGGGCTCAACGCCAGCAGCAGCGAGAGTCCCACCTGCGCCAACGCGTTCCCGCCGAACCAGGCCAGACTGCGCCCATAGGAGTACGGGTCCGAGCGGCCCGCCGCGGCCTGCTCCAGGTCGAGCGGGGACGGGCGAAGGATCGCTCTGCCGCCGTACACCACGAAGGCGAGCAGCACACCGATGAGCTGAACACCGAGCCCCAGCCAGACGGCGTCGCGAAGCTGCATGTCCTGGAGCGTCACCACGCCCATGCGGGCGAGCTCGATGAGAATGCCGGCCGTCAGGTTCAAAACCGTGGTCGCGGGGCCGGCCAGGTCGGGACGTGCCAGATCCGATGTCAGTCTCCATGGCAGGAGGACCAGCAAGCCCGGAATCACCAGGTCCAGGATGGCCAGCCCCAGGCCCCATAACAGTGCGGGCCAGGAGAATCCCAGCAGGCTCGCGGCCATGACGCCGAGAACGAGAAGCGGGGCCGCCTCTGTGACCACTGCGCTCTTCAGCCGGGCCCGCGCCTGACCCCATAGCCACGAATGGCTCTGTGGTGTGAGTCCCATATACGCCTCCTTGGCCGCAGCCACTGATCTTCAGGAGAACGATCTGGACGGGACCTCGGTTCCTACGCCCAGGCCAGGCATATAAACCGCCTTCGGCCTTACCGTGCGTCGAGCCACAGGGTTGCGGGCCGCCTGCGGGTGGTGCGGTGGCTCCTCCCCTGAAGAAGGCGTGGTGCATCCCGCCAGAAGCAGCGCGAGGACCAACAGGCATCTTCGCATTAGATGATCATAGGTGGCTGGGCAACTTTCCAGCATGGCTCATTACCTGCGGCGTTTTCCTCGATATATGGGATAATGACAACATGGCCAGGATCTTGCGCTGGGGCGCGGGCATAAGTGGGGTAATTCTGGTCGGTTTCGGCGTCTGGCTCTTCTTCAGCGTCGGTCTCGACAAATCAGACAAAATCGCTAGCAGTGCCGGGCTGTTCGTCGGGGTCGCGGGCCTGGCCGTGTCGATCTACAGCGTGATCATCGCGCGTCGCCAGGCAGCAGTCCCGCCGACGGCGCCGTCAGGGGGACAGCCGAGGATCGAGGCCTCCGGCGAGGGTTCCGTCGCCGCCCAGACGATTTTCGGCAACGTCGTCACGGGTGATCACAACCACCTGAACACGAATTAGCCATTTCCGCGGAACGGTCGTCAGCGGTTCACGTACGCTCGGTCCGCAAATAAGGTGTACAGCTGGCTGAAGGAATCGATGTCCGAGCTCGATCTGGTTGTGCATTATCTGGAAGAATGGGCGGCCGGAAAGCCGGGGCGCTCGAATACCCCCGTCGCGCGGTTGCTCGACGCGGCTCTGGAGCGGTTGCACGTCCTGGTGACCGAACGTCTCGGCCGGTCCCCCACCACGGCCGCGCTGGCGGCAGAGGCCGCGGCCGATCCCGTCTTCGCCGGCAAGCTCGCCGTCGCGCTGGGGGAGATCAGCGCGCTCAGAGCGGCCCAGAAGGCGGGGGCCGTCGAGGCGGGCCCGAAGGCACTTGCGCAGACGGGCACCGAGGTGCGGCAATCCGTGACGGCGCAGGGCGGCGGGCCGACGATCGTCGCCGCGGGGCAGCAGTCCGTGGCGGCGCAGAACGTCGGCGCGATCTTCATCCAGCAGCACATCACCGCTCCGGACCCGAGGGAGCGGGAGATCCGGGCGCAACTGCTGGCCTGCGTGCGCGCGTACTGGGTGGACGGCGTCCTGGCGGACGTCCGGCGTGCGCAGCCTCATTGGCTCGAGCTCGGTGCCACCCTGCGTAACAGCGCCGTCGACCACCCGTTCGGCGCCTGGGTCCGCGAGTACGACCAGCCCGACCAGCCGCTTGCGGGCGCAGCCTCGCTGCTGGAGATCGCGATGCGCTTCAACGGCCATCTGCTGGTGCTGGGCGAGCCGGGCAGCGGCAAGACCGCGATGCTGCTGACCTATCTCAGCGACCTGCTACGGCAGGCCGAAGAGGACGCCGACTGCCGCATCCCGGTCTACTTCCAGCTCGCCACCTGGACGGTGGCGAAGGGACCGCTGGCGAAGTGGCTGGCCGACGAGCTGCGCGAACGGTACGGCATGCCGGCGGAGACCGCGGCCAAGTGGGTGACGGAAAATCGCTTCGCCGTGCTGCTCGACGGGCTCGACGAGGTGGTGTCCGAAGAGCGCGAGGCCTGCCTGCAGGCGATCAACCAGTACAACAGGGAGCACGGCTTGGTCCCGCTGGCCGTGTGCAGCAGGACCGCCGACTACGAGTCGCTCACCGGCAAGCTGCGGCTCAAGGGGGCCGTGGTCATTCACCCTTTAGCACCGAGCCAGATCGAGGAGTTCCTCCAGGCGGGTGGTGACGCGCTCGCCGGCGTGCTGGCCGCCATCCGCTCAGATGCGCAACTCGCGCAGATCGTCTCCTTCCCGCTGATGCTCTCCCTCGTCGCGGCGATCTCCGCCGGACCCGGCCCCGTATCCGTCCCCGGCCCGGGTGACCTCGAGGAACGGCGTGCCGCGATCGTCGCCACGTACGCCGAACGCATGCTGGCACGCCCCCGGGGGGCCGCCGAGGCACTGCGACGCCCCAAAGACCGGCCTTACCAGCCGGACGACTCGCATCGCTGGCTCAGCTGGATCGCCTGGGAGCTCCACCACCGCAACCTGGTCGACTTCTATCCCGATTGGATGCAGCCCAACTGGCTGCCCGACCAGCGCGGGGCCAGGTGGCTACGACTGGGGCTCCCGATGCTCGAGGTCGCGATCCTGGGCCTGGCGGGAGCGCTGCTCATCTGGCTGATCTCCGTCACCGTGAGCCTGCCGTACGCGAGTTCGATCGCCGGGGCGCTGCTCGGGCTGGACCTGGTGCTGATCTTCCTGGCGCAGCGCGGGATCGAGCCGGTCGAGCCGATCCACATCAGTCCGGAGCTGTTCATGCGGCGCCAGCGCTGGCGGGCGACGCTCTTTGTGATCTGGGTCAGCATGGGGACGGCGATGGGGGTGGGCATCGTCGCGGCGCTGATCACGGCGGTGCTGGTGACGGAGCTGCAGATCCTGTCCATGTCCGCCGACGCACCGACGGCGTTGCGGCCGCAGGTGCCCGGAAAAGGCATCCGGGCCGCCGGGAGGGGCGGCCTGGTCCGTGGGGCGCTGCACGGCCTCGCGGCCGGGATCATGAGCGGGGTCTGCTACGAGGGCCTCGAGCCCGGCACCGGCCTTCCGCTGGGCGGGCTGACCGCGCTCCTCACCGGCCTGGCCTGCCTGTTCAGTGTCGGCGGCAACTCCTACCTGCGCCATCGCCTGCTGGTCCGGCGGCTGCGCGGTGACCGGCTGATCCCCTCCGACATGGTCGCCTTCCTCGACCACGCGACCGATCACCTGATCCTGAACCGGGTCGGTGGCGGCTACCAGTTCGCCCACCGGATCATCCGCGACCACTTCGCCGGCCGCGCGGAGGCGATCGGCGGCGACGCGCTCCAGCTCTCCCGGCTGCCGCATCCGGAGCCCGTCTTCCGGTCCGAACGCCTCGGAGGCGTCGTGATCAGCCTGGCCTTCACCCCGGAGGGACGCCACCTGGCCGCCGGTACCCGCGCCGCCGAAGCGGTGCTGTGGGACACGGCGGAGGGGGACGAAGCCGCGAGATTCTGGCACGGCATGGCCCCCACCAAGGTGCGGAGGATCGACGCTGTGGCGATCAGCCCGGACGGGCGGACCCTGGCGACCGGATCCTGGGACCGCCAGGTCATGCTCTGGGACATCTCCGACCCGCGCAGGCCCACCCGCGGCTCCTCACTCAAGGGACACCGCCGGCCGGTCGCCGGTCTGGCCTTCCACCCCGGCGGATCGCTGCTCGCGACGGCCAGCCAGGACAGGACGGCCGGGCTCTGGGACCTCTCGGACCCGTTCGCGCCGACGCGCGTGGCCACGCTGACCGGGCACGGCAGGGCCGTACGCACGGTCGCGTTCAGCATGGACGGCGCCTGGCTGGCGACCGGGGGAAGAGACGGAAACGTGCTGCTCTGGGATGTGCGAGAGCCGTCGGAGCCGACCGTGCGCCACCGCCTCCGCTGTCGCTCGGGGTGGGTGTTCGCCGCGGTCTTCAGCCCGGACGGGCGGCTGCTCGCGGTCGCCGGGCGCGACGCGACCGTGAGCATCTGGGGACTGGGCGACAGCCCCACCCAGCTGGCGCGGATCACCGGTCAGACGCGGCTGGCGAGCGACGACGCGGCTCTCACCACCGCCTTCAGCCCGCAGGGACACCTGCTCCTGACCGGGACGTCGATGTCGTGCGCGATCCTCTGGGACATCTCCGACCCACGCAGCCCGGTACGAGTGGCGACGCTCGGCAATCAAGGGACTGCCACCGCGGCGGTCTTCACCCCGGACGGTCGCCGGCTGGCCACCGGCAGCCTTGACCAGACCGTCGTCCTGTGGGACCTCGAGGAGGACCGGTGAACCTGCGACTCGTCAGCGCCCTGCCCGGTGAGCACGGGCGGATCAGCGTCGTCGTCTTCAACTCCGCCGGTGACCTGCTGCTGGTGGGGGCGGGCCGGCAGACCACGCTGTGGGGTCTGAGCGCGGGGGACGGTCCGGTCGCCCGCGGCGCCGTACGGCCCGGCACCGGACCGCAGTCGGTGACCACGGCAGGCTTTCACCCCGGGCAGCCGGTGGTGGCGACCAACGGCGGCAGGATGCGCGTGGCCTCGGTGTGGGAGTGCCCGGACTCCGGTCCGATCCGGTCGCTCTATGTCCACAAGTGGTACGACCGCTCGACGGCGTTCGCCTCAGGAGACGTGAGCGCGGCCTTCGCGCTGGCCTTCCGCCCCGGCACGGGCATGCTGGCGACCGGCCACGCGGGCGGGCGGCTGCGGATGTGGGACTTGGGAGAGCCGGCCTCGCCGCGGAAACTCGCCGAGACGAAGATCAAGGCGCCCACCGTGGACGCGCTGGCGTTCTCGCCCGACGGGGCGTTCCTGGCCTGCCCTGACAGGCGCGGAGCGGTCTTCCTGTGGCAGGTCACGGAGCGCGGACAGCTGGGCCTGGCGCAGACGTTGGAGACGAACAACGGCCGGGCCCGCTGGCTCCGCTGCAGCACGGACGGCAGGCTCCTGGCCGCCAGCACGCTCGGCGGGGTCTGCCTGTGGGATCTGCACGAGCCTCGCCGTCGCGAACCCGTGGCGCACCTGGCCCGTGGCCGCGCCCGCCCGGGGGCGTGGCGCAGCACCGACTTCCACCCGTCCGAGCCGCTGGCCGCCACCGGAGACATACGTGGCGGCGTCGCCTTCTGGGACGTGTCCGATCCCTACCACCCCGCTCTCCTCGCCGAGGACGCCGTTCATCGCAAGGCCGTCACCACGCTCGCCTTCAGCCCGGACGGCCGCCACCTGGCCACCGGCTGCAAGGACGGCACCGCTTCTCTCTGGTCGTTCTGAGGATCATGGGCGCTGTCCGGGGCCGCGAGCCTTCATCGAGCTCTGGACCGCGGCGAGGAGGTTCGCGGCCCTCAGGTCCGGCACGCCTTCCAGGACGCGGTTCATGACGTAGCCGAAGGCGAGGCCGGTCGCCGGGTCGGCGAAGCCGATCGATCCGCCGCGGCCGGGGAAGCCGAAGGCGGTGGGCGAGTACCAGAACGCGTCCGGTGTCGGGAGGCCGAAACCGGTGCCTATGCGGACGGGTACGCGCAGGATGCGGTCGATGCCGCTGACCTGTTCCGCGGTGGCGGCGGCCAAGGTCTCGGCGGTGAGAATGCGGTGCCCGTCGACCTCGCCGATGAGCGCGGCGTAGAAGCGGGCCAGCGCGCGGGCCGTGCAGATGCCGTTGGTCGCGGGCATCTCCGCGGCCTGCTCCTCCGGCCTGTCGTGGTCCAGCGGGGGTGTGACGACGGCGAGCGAGCGCCTGGTCAACGACGCCGGATCGGCGTAGGCCGCCATGACCTCGCGCATGGGTTCGGGTAGGGCGTTCAGGTCGATTCGGGCCAAGGCCTCCCAGTCGGGCGGGGGCGCGATGATCCGGCTGACCCGGTGCTGCTCGGTCTTCGGCAGCCCGATCCACAGGTCCAGCCCGAGCGGTGCGGCGATCTCCTCCGCGAGGAACGTGCCGATGCTGCGGCCGGACACCCGTCGGACGACCTCTCCGACGAGCCAGCCGTACGTGAGCCCGTGGTAGCCGTGATCCGTGCCCGGCTCCCAGTACGGACGCTGGGCCGCCAGCGCCGCCACCATGGGCTCCCAGGCGATCGCCTTCTCCGGCGTGACCGGGTGGTCGAGCGCGGGCAGCCCGGCCTGGTGGGTGAGCAGCCAGCGGACCGGGAGGCGGTCCTTGCCGTTGGCCGCGAACTCCGGCCAGCATTCGGCCACAGGCGCGTCGAGGTCCAGCTCTCCCCGCTGGGCCAGCAGGAGGGCGCAGGTGGCCGTGACGGCTTTGGTGGTGGAGTAGACGAGCTGCAGGGTGTCGCGGCCCCACGGGCGGCCGGTCTCGGGGTCGGCGATCCCGCCCCACAGATCGACGACCTTCCGGCCGTGCAGGTAGACGCTGACCGCGGCCCCTATGTCCGCGCCGCCGGCCAGGTTGGCCGCGAACGCCTCACGTACTGCTTCGAATCCCGGTGCGGTGTTCCCGCCGATCAATGGGGCGATTTCTGGGCCGATTTCGGGCATGCGTCATCGCCTTCTGTGCTGATGAGGTCTGGAGAAAGGGCTAGCTGCGCCATTTCCCGACGAGCCAGGCGCAGATCTCCGGCTCGGTCATCTCGGGAAACTCTTCGCCGAACGTGGCCAGCGCGCGTATCGCCTCGTCACGGGTCAGGCCACGCGCCGCCGCTTCCTTGAGGTACTCCTGACGCGCGAGGGAAGGACGCCCCCCGCCCGCGCCGCGGCCAGGCAGCCCCTCACGCCACTGCACGATCTCCGTCAGCCGATCCGGCCGCCAGCCGGGAGCCCCGTCGACCTCGACGTCCGGCACAGGGAACGGGTGATCGGAGTCGTCCGAATAGCGGCTGCGCCACTTGTGCACCGCATGCCTGGTCACGCTCAGGGCCTCGGCGATGCCGAGGACACCGAGGTAGCGCTCGGTCATGGGTGCCCCTGCTTGTCTGTCCGGCCTCCTTCGCGGATTCCCAGTACTACCACGCCCGACGCGGGTGTTCCCTCAACGTCGTCTCTGTCGCAGACAACGTTAGCGCGAAAGGGAAACATCGTCTACAGAAGAGACGAGGATTCCTTAGTTGACTAACTTTTGAAAATCGTCATATAGTCACGTCTCGTCAGCGATCTCCCCTGAAGCAGGAGCAACTCATGGACACTCGCGACAAGACCGTCCTCGTGATCGGCGCCACCGGGAACCAGGGCGGCGCCACCGCCCGCCACCTGCTGGCCGACGGCTGGCGGGTCCGCGCCCTCGTTCGCGACGACACCGCACCGGCGGCCGTCGAACTCGCCGCCGCCGGTGCCGAGCTCGTCCGGGGCGACCTCGACGACCGCGCCTCCATCACCGCGGCAGCGAGCGGCGCGTACGGCATCTACAGCGTCCAGTCCGCCAACGACAACGAGATCGCCCAAGGCAAGAACGTCGCGGACGCCGCCAAGGCCGCGGACGTGCGGCACCTGGTGTACTCGTCAGTCGGCGGCGTCGAGAGCCAGAACCGGTTCTACGTGGAGCACGGCTGGGGCGCCATCGACAAGTGGCAGATCGAGAAGCACATCCGCGACCTGGAGGTCCCCGCGACGATCCTGCGCCCCGCGGGGTTCATGGAGGACTTCACCAGCCCGGCACGGTTCTTCCAGAACGGCTCGCTCAACGTGCCCTGGCGAGACGACCTGGTCATGCAGCTCGTCGCCATCGACGACATCGGGGCCTTCGCCGCGCTGGCGTTCGCGGATCCTGCCGCGTACCTGGGCAAGGCCGTGGACGTCACCGGCGACAGGCTGACCGCCCCGCAGATCGCCGACGCGCTGAGCGCGGCGGCCGGCCGGCCGGTGCCGCACACGCGGATCCCGCTCGAGGTCCTCTGGGAGCACGATCCCGAGGTGGCCAAGGTCTTCACGTGGGCCGACGAGACCTACTACGACTCCGACCTCGCACCCCTGCGAGAGGCCCACGCCGGCCTCATGGACTTCAGCGCGTGGCTGGACCGATCGGGCAAGGCGCGGCTCCTCGCCCAGCTGGACTCCCTGCCGGCGTAACCGCGCACTCCCGCCCGCGACAGGCGGCGCGACCTTCGCCACTGTCCGTTTTCGGCGTAATGTGAACAAATAGGGGGATATTTCATGCGGGGCGGGGATACGCCCAGTACCTCTCGAAGGGGGCGAGGCCATGATCTTCCCGCGTTACATGTCCGCCGCGAGAATCTGCCTGCTGGTGCCCGCTGGGCCGGGGCCGGATCCGGTGCGTCCGCACAAGAGCATCAACAGTGACAGCAGCAGTCGTTCCCGGCACCGTCGCAGTCGTCGTTGAACCACCCTGGCCGTCCGCTCCCCGGGAGCGGACGGCTGGCGCATGACCGGGTCATTCAAGGCGCCGGCGGTCGAGCTCGCCGAGGATGCCGACCAGGCCCAGTTCGAAGCGGTGAGTGAGGCCGGGGCGGGCGGTCAGCTCGTCCGCGACGGCCGCCAGGTGGGGGTAGCGATCGGCGGGCAGGTCGCGCAGGAAACCGGTGATCTGACTGAGACGGGCGTGGTTCTCGGGGCCCTTGCCGAAGGCGATCTCCTGGCCGGCGAAGCCGACGACGTAGAAGAGCAGGAGCAGATAGCCGTAGCCGGACAGGCGGTTGTCGAACCCCGCCTGGCGCAGGATGCCGATGATGTGGTCGGCCAGCCGCAGCCCGTTGGGGCCGAAGGGGACCCTGCCCGGCAGGAGGCGGGTGGCCGCGGGGTGGGCGAGGAGGACCTGCCGGAGTTCGAGGCCGATGCCGACGAGCCGCTCCTCCCATGGCCGGCCGTCGTCGCCGGACAGCGGGCACTTGCCTACGACCACGTCGATGAGCAGGTCGAACAGCTCGTCCTTGCCGCGTACGTGCCAGTAGAGCGACGGCGACTTGATGCCGAGCGCGACGGCGAGCTTACGCATGCTGAACGCGTCGAAGCCCTGTTCGTCCAGTAGATCGAGCGCCGCCTGAGCGATCTGGGCACGGTCGAGCCGCGGTTCCGTCTCCTCGATGCCGCCCGAGAAGCCGGGAATGTCGGGAATATCGGGATCTTGACGTGCCATGCGGGACTCCCCCTTGTTCTCTGCGCCGTCCCAATCTAGCAGTGCAAGGGATTCCCTAGCGATGTTAGGGTCTCCCTTGCATTGCTAGGGAAGCTCCTCGAGAAGGGACGGCTGAAATGCCGCGTCCACATGTGATCGTCATCGGTGCCGGGCTGGGCGGACTGTGCCTGGCTCAAGGGCTCCGGCGGAGAAACCTCGACGTCGCCGTGTACGAGAGCGACGCCTCACTGACGTCCCGGCAGCAGGGCTACCGGATCCACATCGACGGGCACGGCGACCAGGCCCTGGCCGGCAACCTGCCCTCGCATCTGCACCGGCTGTTCCGGGCCACCGCCGGAGTCCCGCGCACCAGCACCCCGGTCTTCGATCACCGGCTCGAGCGGCTGGCGGTCCTGGAGCCCTCCGACGACGGCGTGCACCTGGCGGTCAACCGCTTGACGCTGCGGCAGATCCTGCTCGCGGGCCTGGAGGACGTGGTCGCGTTCGGCAAGCACTTCACGCACTACCGCGTCGGCGACGACGACCGCGTCACCGCGTACTTCTCCGACGGCACCACCGCGACCGGCGACGTGCTCGTGGCGGCGGACGGCGTGAACTCCCCGGTGCGCAGGCAGTACCTGCCGCACGCGCGCGTGGTGGACACGGGCCTGCGGCAGCTGTACGGCAAGGTGCCGCTCACCCCGCAGACCCGCGACCTGTTCCTGGACGACATGTTCGCCGTGTTCACGCCGATCGTCGGCCCGGACGGGAGCTTCGTCGGCGTCGCCCCCGTGGAGTATCCCGAGCCCGTACGGCAGGCCGCCGCCAGGCTCGCCCCCGAGGTCGGACTGCGTGACACCCAGGACTACATGACCTGCTCCTTCGGCGCCCGCCACGAGCTCCTGCCGGCCGACGACGAGCTGCGCGCGATGTCAGGGGCCGAACTGCGCGCCATGACTCTGAGCATGATCGATGGCTGGCATCCCGGAGTGCGCGCGATCATCGACCGCTGGGACACGTCCACGGTCTTCCCGCTGACCCTCCGTACCAGCGTGCCGATCGAGCCCTGGCCGACCACCAACGTCACGCTGCTCGGGGACGCCATCCACGCGATGAGCCCGGCGGGCGGGGTCGGCGCGAACACCGCCCTGCGGGACGCGAGCGCGCTCGCCGCCGCGCTCGGCGAGGCCGCCGCCGGCAGGCCGCTCGTCCAGGCGCTGACCGAGTACGAGGCCGCGATGGTCGCCTATGGCTTCGACGCCGTACGCACCTCCGCCGAGAACGGGCAGCGCCTGCTCGGCCAGGACCCTCTTCCCACAGCTTGAGACAGCGTTCCTTACGATCCTTTAACATCTAGGAACCTAAAGTACTAGGAGACTAGATAAATGGAGGAGCCCGTTGATCGAGTTCCATCTGGACGGCAGGTCGGGTGTCTCGCCGTACCTGCAGCTGGTTCAGCAGGTACGGCACGCGCTGCGCCTCGGTCTGCTGCGTGAGGGTGACCAGCTCCCGACCGTCAAGGAGGTGGTGGCGCAGTTGGCCATCAACCCCAACACGGTGCTCAAGGCCTATCGGGAGCTCGAGCACGAGGGCCTGGCGGCCGCCCGGCCGGGCGTCGGGACGTTCGTGACGAAGACGCTGACCGACACTTCGCTGGCCGCGCACGGCCCGCTCCGTCAAGATCTGCGGCGCTGGCTGGCCAGGGCCCGCCGGGCCGGACTCGACGACGAAAGCATCGAGGCCCTCTTCATGGCCACCTTTCGGACCAGCTCACAGGAGGACATAGCGTGACCGAGCGAAGCGAGGGCACCCATCGGCACAGCACTTCTGTCCTGCAGGCCCAGGGGCTGGGCAAGAAATACGGCAGACGCTGGGCGCTGCGCGAGTGCACCATCGACATCCCGGCAGGGCACGTCGTAGGGCTGGTGGGCCCCAACGGGGCCGGCAAGACCACGCTGCTGAAGCTGGCCGGCGGCCAGTTACACCCCACGGCCGGCGGCATCACCGTGCTCGGCGGCCGTCCCGCCGACGGCCCCGGGCAACTGGCCAAGGTCGGCTTCGTCGCCCAGGACACCCCCGTCTACGCCGGGCTGACCGTCGCCGAGCACCTGCGGCTGGGAGCTCGGCTCAACCCCCGCTGGGACGCCACCATGGCGCGGGACCGGATCGCGCGGCTCGGTCTCGTCCTCACCCAGCGGGCGGGCAAGCTGTCGGGCGGTCAGCGCGCCCAGCTCGCCCTCACCCTGGGCCTGGCCAAGCGTCCCGAGCTGCTGATCCTGGACGAACCGGTCGCCTCGCTCGACCCGCTCGCCCGCCGCGAGTTCCTGCAGGGGCTGATGGAGGCGACCGTCGAGCACCAGTTCAGCGTCGTGCTCTCCTCCCACCTGGTCTCCGACCTGGAACGGGTCTGCGACTTCTTGATCGTGCTCGTCGACTCTCGCGTCCAGGTGGCAGGAGAGGTCGACCAGCTGCTGGCCACCCATCACCGGCTCACCGGCCCGCGCCGCGATCCCGACCGGCTCCCCGCCGACCAGCACGTGATCTCCGCACGGCACACCGACCGGCAGAGCACGTTCGTGATCCGTACCGACGCCCCGATCCACGACCCCGCCTGGACGGTCACCCAGCTCAACCTGGAGGACCTCGTCCTCGCCTACATGGACAAGCACACCGTCGAGAACCGGCGAGCAGCCCTGGAGATGCAGCGATGATCTGGCTGACCTGGCGCCAGCTCCGCGGCTCGGCCGCGATGCTGGCCGCCGTACTCGTCGTCCTCGTCACCGCCCTGGCCCTGACCGGCCCGGGCCTGGCCGCCGGCTACTCCGCCGGGATCGCCGACTGTACCCGGGACGACAGCTGCGTCCGTTTCTACGACCGCTTCTTCGGCCAGTACGACGCGCCCTTCATGGCCGTCGGTCTCGTCGTGCTGCTGCTGCCCGCTCTCGTCGGGCTCTTCTGGGGAGCACCGTTGATCACCCGCGAGCTGGAGACGGGCACGCACCTGCTGGTGTGGAACCAGAGCATCACCCGCACCCGCTGGCTGGCGGTCAAGCTCGGGCTCACCGGCCTGGTCGCCGTGGCCGCCTCCTGTCTGTGCGGCCTCGTGGTGACCTGGTGGTCCGCGCCCCTGGACAAGTCGGCTCCGGAAGGCTTGGCCCTGATGGCTCCCCTGGTGTTCGGTGCGCGCGGCATCACCCCGATGGGGTATGCGGCCTTCGCCTTCGTCCTGGGCGTGACCGTGGGCATGCTGGTGCGCCGCACGCTGCCCGCCATGGCCCTCACGCTGGCCGTCTTCGCCGCGATCCAGCTCGCCATGCCGCTGCTGGTCCGGCCCCACCTGATGCCCCCGATCACCTCGACCTTCGAGCTCAGCGAGGCGAACCTGGACGGGGTCGGCATATCACGTGACGGCGGATCTCCGCGCATTTTCCTGAAGTCGGCCGTTCCCGGCCACTCGGGCGCCTGGGTCCTGTCCAGCACCGTGGTCGACGCGTCCGGACGTACGCTCGGCCGCGAAGCCGCCGTCCAGGTCTCCACGACGTCGGGACCCTGCTCACCGCAGCAAGCGGGACCGGGCACGTGCACTCCTGAGATCAACCGGCTCGGCTACCGGCAGCAGGCGACCTACCAGCCCCTCGAGCGCTTCTGGCCCTTCCAGTGGATCGAGACCGGCATCTACGCCCTGCTCACCCTCGGCCTCACCTGGTTCTGCTTCTGGTGGGTCCGAAGGCGCCTGTCATGACCGTCATCAGGACCGCCGCCGCCGGGCTCGCCCTGCTCCTGGCGGCGGCCTGCACGGCGCCGGCGCCGCCGCGCGGCCAGGCGAGCGCGGCAGCCGGTACGGTCTGCGCGCCGCCTCAGGGACCTCCCGGGGCGGAGACGCCCACCACGATCGACGTCATCGAGCAGGCCTACTTCTGCATCCTCGGCACCTACTACAGCGGCGCCACCCTGGACGCCCGTACGCTGCTGACCGCCGGATTCGTCGCCCTGACCCAGGAGCTCAACCGCAACGGGCGCGACGTGCCCGAAGCGGCCATGCCGGCGCTGACCGGCGACCGCAAAGCCGACTGGACCGCTTTCGAGACCGTCTACCGGAAGACCACCGAGCAGGTCCCCGACCTGCGCGACAGGCTGGCCGTCGTCACCCTCGAGGCCATCGTGGCCGCTCTGGGCGACAACCACGCCCGCTGGGTGCACGACGTCGAGCGGCCGCCCGACTACTACGACGGCGACGGGTACGGCCTGGGTTTCCAGGCGAACGTCAACGGTCCGCAGGTGAACGGCAACCCCGGCGTCGCCTTCTCTCCGCTGTTCGTCACCACCGTGCAGGGCGGCGCGGCGCAGGCCGCGGGACTGCGGCCGGGCGACATCATCGAATCGATCAACGAATCGGCGCCCTTCATCGATGGGAAGGCCACCCCCGCGATCAACGCCCTCTACCCCCAGTATCCGGAAGCGCGCCCCGTCAAGCTGCGCCTCCTGCGGCAGAGCACCGGACGCCGCTGGAGAGTGACGCTCAAGCCCGGCCTCTACCAGCGAGACCTGGCCGCCCTGCAAGTGGTGCGGTCGAAGCTGCTGGACGACGATGTCGCCTACGTACGGCTGGCCGGGTTCGCGCCCGACTCCGCGAACAGGGTTCTCAAGGCGACCTCCCGGCTGCGCACCGGCCGCAACCTCACCGGCATCGTGCTGGACCTGCGCGGCAACGGCGGCGGCAGCCCCGTGGAGGCGATCCGGCTGCTGAGCGCGTTCGTCCACGGCAAGGTCACCGCCTACCAGTGCAAGGTGGACGGCACGTGCGCGACCTCGTGGACCGACGACACCGTCGGTCTGCTCCACCTGCCACTGGTGGTGCTCACCGACCGCAGCTGTGCCTCGGCGTGCGAGCACTTCAGCTCCGCGGTCAAGGACCTGCGTATCGGCCAGTTGGTCGGCACCAGAACCGCCGGGGTCATCTCCGGCCCGGCGCAGGGGTACCTGCTCGGCAACAACACCACGCTGAGCTTCCCGACCAAACACCATCTGGGGCCCAACCGCGAGGTCATCGACCGGATCGGCGTGCCACCCGACCACTACGTGCCCCTGACCCCCAAGGACGCGGCCGCCGGGCGCGACCCCGCCCTGGCCAAGGCTCTGACCTTGCTGCACCAGTGAAGGGACCTGCGCATGAGACACCTCTTGGCAGCCGCCGCGGGGCTGGCCGTCCTGGCCGCGTCCGCCTGCTCCGCACCCACACCGCCCCGCTCCGCCGCCGTGTCCCCCGCGCCGGCCGGCCCCGCCACCCTGCCCGCCCCCACCGGCGCGCATCCGGTCGGCACCACCGCCCTGTACCTGAAGGACACCTCCCGCCCCGACCCTTGGAACCTCGACGCCAAAGCGAGAGAGCTCAAAGTCACCCTGTGGTACCCGACCGAGCAGCGCGACGGGCAGCGGGCACCGTACATGACACCCAAGGAATCGGAACTCCTCCTGAAAGGCTCGGGGATCGCGACCGCGCCGTACGACACGCTGAGCAAGACGCGAACCAACGCCATCAAGGACGCCGAACCCGCAGGCAGGACGCTGCCGCTGGTGGTGCTCTCCCCCGGCTTCACCAAGCCGGTGAGCACCCTCACCTCCCTGGCCGAGGACCTGGCCAGCCACGGGTACGTCGTGGCCGGGATCGACCACACCTACGAGAACTACGCCACCACCCTGGCCGACGGGCGAATCGCGGACTGCATCGCCTGCGACAGCGACACCGACCCCGGCTTCGGTACAGGGGTGGTCCAGGTGCGGGCCGCCGACGTCTCCTTCGTGCTCGACCGACTGCCGTCGAAGTGGCAAGGCTCCGACGTGATCGACCTGTCCAGGGTCGCGATGGTCGGCCAGTCGATCGGCGGGGCCGGCGCCATGGCGGCCATGGTGAAGGACCCACGTGTACGGGCCGGCGTCGACATGGACGGCACCACCTACGCCAGGATCCCCAAGAGCGGGTTCTCCCGGCCGTTCATGTTCCTGGGTTCGCCGCCGCATGTCCCTGGCGGCCGCGACAACTCGTGGGATCGCGACTGGAAGCTGCTGACCGGGTGGAAGCGCTGGATCGTGCTGTCGGGCTCGGAACACCAGTCCTTCACCGACACCCCGCTGCTGGGGGACGCGCTCGGCATCAAGCCCCTCCCCGGCATCCTGCCCGCCGCGCGCGCCGCCGAGCTCACCCGCGCCTACGTGGCGGCCTTCCTCGACCAGCATCTGAAGTCGCAGCGGCAGCCCCTCCTGGACAAGCCGTCATCACGCTATCCCGAGGCCACGTTCTGCCCCGCGACCTGCGCTCACTCCTGAGATCCGGCGGCCCCTGAAGCCGTCGGGGATGCTTACCACAGCCCACCCAGGCTCAAAGACGTGAGAGTCGGCTTTGTGGTGCTTTTGTGGCGATTCTGTGGAAGTGGTGAGGTACCGTCCGGCTGTTGTGATCAACTTCGATTAATCCCAACCGAAACAGGACATCACTGGCCGTCGGAATCGCCATGGCGGCAGGTCGATGTCCAGCCGTACGGAAAGGAGCATCCCATGTCGGAACGTGAAGGGAATCTCGTACGGAAGGTGGCCTTGACGGCTGCCGCGTTCGCTGCCGCGTCCGCGGTCGGAGTCGGGGCAGCCGGTGCCGCTTCGGCTGCCGAGCCCTCTCAGGCGAACCTCTCCGAGGTCGCGGCGACCACCGACCAGAACAGCGCGCTCGGTTCGGTGCTGAACCGGGTGACCGCCGACGACGACATCTTCCGTCCTGCCAGCCGTTTCAACAGGTGACTGACCGGGCCGTGTAGCGGCCTGCTGGGACACGAAGGGCAGAGAGGCGAAGGACATCGTGATCGAGCTACCGATCGTGCAGGTGAAAGAGCGAGCTGCCGAATGGCCGACTCAGGACGTGACCGATCAGGCGCTTGCGGATCCGTACTGGCGCCCTCTGCCCTTCGTGGAATTCGCTCTCAAATTCCACGGCCGGTGCAACCTGGCCTGTGACTACTGCTACATGTACGAGATGGCCGACCAGAGCTGGAAGAACAAACCGGTGGCCATGTCACGCGAGACGATCGACCAGGTCGCCTTCCGGCTCGGAGAGCATCTGCGGGCTCACGCCGACGAAATTCAGGGAGCGTCGGTGCGAATGCACGGCGGCGAAGCGCTGCTCGCCGGCGCGGATCAATTCGCGTACGCGGCGCGAGCGTTCCGGAGCGCCGCGCCGCCCGAGGTCCCGCTGCGGCTCGTCACCACCACGAACGGCGTGCTCCTTTCTGATGAGAAACTCCTGAACGTCCTGCGTGAACACCGCATCGGTGTCACGGTCAGCCTCGACGGCGACAGGGAAGGCCAGGACCGTCACCGCAGGTACGCCAACGGCCGCGGCAGCTATGACCTGGTGATGCGCGGCATCGAGGCCCTGAACCGCCCCGCTTACCGTGACCTCTTCGACCTTGTGCTGTGCACCATCGACCTGGAGAACGACCCCCTGTCCACCTACGAGGCGCTGCTCGCCACCGGTGCGCCGGCTGTGGACTTCCTGATGCCGCTCGGCAACTGGTCGTCTCCTCCCCCGGGATGGACCTCCGGGGACGGGGGCACCGCGTATGCGGACTGGCTGATACCGATCTTCGAGCGCTGGTATGCCACGGTGCCGCTTCCGACCGGTGTCAGGCTCTTCGAGAACATCATGACGCTGTGCCTCGGCGGTCAGGCCTACACCGAGGAGCTGGGGCTCAACCCGTTCCAGCTCATCGTCGTCGAAAGCGACGGAACCATCGAGCTCGGCGACGCTCTGAAGTCCGCCTACGAGGGCGCCCCCTACACCGGCTTGAACGTTTTCCGCGACACGTTCGACGACGCGCGACTCCTTCCGGGCGTCGTCGCCCGGCAACGAGGGGTGGCCGGCCTGTCGCCGATCTGCGGTTCCTGCTCGATCCGGGATATCTGCGGGGCCGGCGAGTACAGCACTCGATACCGCGCCGGCTCGGGATTTCTCAATCCTTCCGTCTACTGCGCCGATCTGGCCAAACTGATCTGCCACATCCGCGACCGGGTGCTCACCGACGTGGAACGGTTGAGGGCCGAGCGCGCGCAGACAGGCTGAGAACCGGAGCTGGGCACGTCACCCACGATCGGTATCGCATCCTGGCGGAACTCCCGGACGGACAGGAGCCGTGGGCGGCTCTCGCCGAGCCGCCACCGCATCCGGTCAGGTGACGGAAGCCGCGTCCCAGACGGGACGCAGGTTCACGGCGACCTGCAGGGCCTGTCGGACTCCGGCGCGGTAGACAGGTGTCCATGCCTCCCGGTTGCCGAGGTCGGGGCCGAACGCCGCCAACGCCTCGGCATCCGGGCCGATGCGCACGCCCTGCAGTTCGCTCGCCGGGGTACGGTCGGCCAGCGGCTCGATGAAGACGCGGGTCACGGCGGTGGCGGCGAGGTCCGCGTTCGCGCCGTTGCGCAGAGCGCCGTCCATGTAGCGGCGGCCGTTGACGGTGATCGGAGCGACCGTTCCGGGAAACGCGGAGCTCGACGCCACGGCCTCGACCAGGGTCGCCTCGCCGTCGCGGTCCCACACCTTCGGTTCGCCGGTCTCGGCATCCACCGCGGTGATCAGCAGGGGGCGATCGGGCCACGTCCCGGTCTCGACCAGAGAGGAGATCCCGGCCAGGTGTCCCTCCTCGGAAGGGGCCTCGGCAGCGAGCGCGATCTGTCCGGCCCGGCGGCGTTTGTCGTCCGGTTCCAGAGCCGGGTCGCCCAGCATGGCGAACGCCTGCCCCATCGCGGCCAGGTCCGGTGACCTGGTACGTCCGTCGCGCGCGGACGGCAGCACCTCCACATCGGCCAGGTCCCGGCCGGTGGTGAGCATCGCCGCGGCTATCGCTCCGGCCGAGGTGCCCACGATGAGGTCGGCGTCAGCGAGGTCGATACCCTCCCGGCGCAGCCCTGCGGCGAGGCCCGCCAGCCAGGCCGTTCCGACAAGCCCACCGGCACCGAGGACCAGCGCTTTTCCGTACTGAGGAGAGGTCATGCCGCCATCCTGCTTCCTCAACCATGCTTGAGGTCAATGCGCCAGGCGGCTCGTGGCCAAGCTGGGCTGGGGCAGGGCCGCATCACCAGCCGGGCGTCTTGCGTCAGCGTCGGCGCGGGATCGGCGCGGTCGGAGATCGGCCGCGCGGCTATGCGGCTACGCGCGTATCACGGTGACGTCGTCGATCAAGGCTGTCGCCGGCAGGGTTTCGGGGGCCACCTCTCCGACGAAGGGGCCGCCGACCCGCACGGACAGCAGCAGGAACATCGGCTGGTCGAAGACCCAGCCCGCGGCGCCGGTGTCGGCGGGCGTGCGCGTGTCGGCGCGCCGGCCGTCGACGAACCAGGTGATCGTGTCCGGATCGCGGGTCCACCGCACGGCGAACGTATGGAACCGGTCGGCGTAGGGCCGCTTGTCCGGCGCGGCATAGACGCTGCCGAGCCCGAACGGCGGTGCCGTCTCATGGCAGGTGGGGCACTGGATCGCGGTGTGCACCTGATCCGGTTCCCGGCCGAGCTGCTCGGCGACGTCGATCTCGCCGTTCGCGGGCCAGTTCGCCACGTCGTTGCCCCAGGTCCACATCGACGTGGCGACGCCGGCGCCGGGCGCGGCCCGCGCCCGGACCGCGATCGTGAGCGAGCCGTGCGGTGGCGGCAGCAGGTCGTGCGCGACGCTCAGCAGGCGCGCCGACCAGTAGTCCTGACACGTCACGGGTCGCGGTGATCCGAAGGTGCCCCCGCCCGTCCAGTGCCACGTTCTCCGGATCGTCACGGTAGACCTCCAGGTCGCCGACCTCATGATGGCCGTCGCCATCGACCTGCCAGCGCCCCGGATCCGGACGCGTGCCCGCCGGCCCCGTGAAGTCGTCACGCCAGACGACTACCGGCCCATCCGGCCGTGCGTGCGCCGACCGCGTACCGTCCGGTTGCGCATCCGCCGCCGGTACGCAGATCGCGAACGGCAAGCCGAGCGCGGCAACCGCGGCGAGTGCGGCCCAGCTGCGACCGCGTGACATCATGGGGTCTCCTTCCACCACGGAAGTCGGCGGGGTTGCGGTGGGTCGGGCGGTGGCGTGGCCTCGGCCAGCCGTCGGGTCAATGTGGTGTAGGTGCGCACCTGCTCGACGTCCCAGTCCTTGACCAACTCGGCGAACACGGCCAGGCCCTGCCCGGTAAGCCGGTCGAGCTCCCCCCGGCCGGCGGCGGACAGCGCGACCCGGTAGGAGCGGCGGTCCCGCGTGCCGGGCGCGATCGTGATCCAGCCCAGGTCGTCGAGCGCCTTGATCCGGCGGCTGATCGACGATGCCGGCGCCGCCAGCGCCTCGGCCAGCTCACTCGGCGCCAGCTCTCCCCTGCCGGCCAGCGTCTCCAGCACGGCCACCAGCTCCGGATTGAACGCCTTGGCCTGACCACGCCGGATGCGATTCACCAACGTCATCACCGCGCCGGCCATCGCGGCGATCTCATCCTCCGGTATCGGCACACAGTAGATGCTACCGCATAGCAACTATTTTTGGCTGTGGTGACAATCCCCAGCGTGACCATAAGACGTTCAGCCGCAGTGCACGTTGTCCAGCTTGGTGGTCTTCCCGTTGACTACCGTTCCGGAAACGTCAATACACTGGCCAGACGCCGAGACGTACACCGGACCGGCGTAGTACTGGAAATTCCCACCATTGGGTGAATAACCGCTGCCGTCACCTCTGTGCCCGTGCGGGTCCCGCTCTCAGGGATACGGTAGGCGCCCACCCATCACGAATCCCACCGGCCCGCCGGAATTTTCCCGCGAAGCGCCCCCTCGTGAAAGGCCTTCTCCGACCGCCGTTGGCAGCAGATCGCCGAGCCCCGAGGCAGTATCGAAGCCGATGCCCTCATCGCCCTGGAGAAGCCGTGATGACCATGCCTGAGCACATCCCCACCTGGCGCGACGCTCGCTACGACATGCCCGTCGGTCAGCAGCTGGAGCGCTACAACGAACTGGCCGCCAAGCACGCATCGGCTCGCGCCCGGATGGAGTTGGTGGACCGAGGGATCTATGACCCCGCCCGGCATGGAGCTGATGACCGTCCTCCACTTACCGTGGCCGAGCACATCGAGCTACTGGCGCTGGCGGAGTGCATCGCACGCACCGTGCGCCACCCCGCCAACGTTCACCACGCGTTGCTGGCCGGGGTCACCTGGGCCGCTATCGCCCACGTTGTCGACTCCGACGAGCTCACCGTTCGGCGTGACTACCAGCAATGGGCCGACGACCAGCACGACCTCAACCGGCACGACCCCAACCTCGGCATGACCGCCGACGAGCACGTCGCTGCGACCGCCAGAGCTTCGGAGGCATGAGAGACACTTTGTCGCGCGAAGAACCTATGCAGATCATGCAGACGAATCGCGCTCTGCTAAGTCGGCTGCTGCCGGGCGTCAAAGCGGAAGATCTCACTGTCCGTCAAGGGCAGTTCCACCAGGTAGTGATCGGATCGGACCGTGTCGTCTGCCTGCCTCGCACCGATGCGGCCGCCGCCCGGCTGCCGCATCGGGCCGCTGTCCTGCGTCTGCTCGCCGGGTTCGATCTCAGCTTCCGCACACCTTCGCCGCTGGTGGAAGGCAGCGCCCATGGCACCGACGAGTGGCCGTTCCTGGTCCTCAGCCGCGTTCCCGGAGCCCCGCTGGAGGCTGACGCACTGGAAGATCCCCAGGCGGCCGAGGCCGCGGCGGCTCAGTACGTCATGCTGCTCGGCGAACTGGCCAGGATCGGCGCCGAGGAGACGGTGCGAGCGGCCCTGCCGGCACCGCGAGAAGACCGGTGGCGGCAGTTCGCTGCGGATGTCCGCGCCGAGTTGTTCGGGCTCATGTCCGATGCGGGACGTCGACGAGCCGAGCAAGAGCTCGCGGCGCTCGACAGCCTTCCCCACATCGCCGACGCGGTGGTGCACGGTGATCTCGGCGCCGAGAACGTCCTATGGGAATGCGATGACGGACTGCCAGAACTCACCGGTGTGATCGATTGGGATGAGGTCGCGATCGGTGATCCCGCCGAGGACCTTGCGGCCGTCGACGCGAGCTACGGCACGCATTTCTTGAATCGGGTACTCATGCTGGGCGGCTGGCCGGACAGCACGCTGCCTGCCCGCATCGCCGTCATTCGCACAACCTTCGCCCTGCAGCAGGCCCTGTCCGCGCACCGGGACGACGACGAAGAAGAACTCGCGGACGGTCTGACCGGCTACCGCTGAAGTTCGGGAGATCGAAGGGGGCGCTGTCTGGAACACCCAGCGCGGAGCGCCCCCCTCGTGGAAGGCCTTCCTTACGCCGGGGCGCAGGTGAGGGTGGTGGGTGGGGTGTTGGTGCCGGTGTAGGTGGCCGTGAAGCCGAACGAGGTCGTCGCGTTAGCCGCCAGGGTGCCGTTGTAGCTCGCGTTCGCCACGCTGACGTTCGTGCCCGACTGGGTGGGGGTGCCGTTCCAGAGTTGGGTGATCTTCTGGTTGCCGGCCCAGGTCCAGGTGACCTTCCAGCCCGTGATCTGCGCCGTGCCCGTGTTCTTGACCGTGACCTCAGCCTGGAAGCCGCCCGACCAGTCGTTCGTCGCCTTGTACGTCGCCGAGCAGCCCGATCCCGTCGTGGGCGTGACCGTGGGTGTGACAGTCGGCGTCACGGTCGGCGTCACGGTGGGCGTCACAGTGGGGGTGACGGTCGGGGTGACCGTGGGCGTGACGGTCACCGGCGGGCCCGTGCGGTCGCCGTACAGGATGCCGCGGCCGTTGGTGCCGACGTAGACGCGGCCGTACACGCGCGGGTCGCCCGTCAGGGCCTCGCCCATGTTGCCCCACTGGTGCTTGTCGTCGTTGATGCGCACCCAGTTCGCCCCGGCGTCGTCGGAGCGGTACAGGCCCGTGACCCCGCCGATCGTGGCCACCGTGAAGACCGCCATGTACGTCCCACCGGGCGCCGCCTTGCCGAAGCCGACGTTCACCGAGCTCGTGATCCCGGACAGCTTGGTGAACGACGCGCCGCTGTCGGTCGAGTGCCACAGGCCGCCGTCACCGGCCAGCCACAGATCGCCCTCCTTGCCGGGGACCGCCTTGAACTTGCCGCTGGTCGGCAGGCCCGTGGCGGCGGTGGCGGTGAAGGACGCGCCGCCGTTCGTGCTGACGTACAGGCGGCCGCCGTCGAAGCCGTAGAACTTCGACGCGTTGACCCGGTCCGACTCCACGATCGCGCCGGTGGGCAGGCCCGAGGCCTGCTGCCAGGAGTTGCCGTACCCCACCGAGTAGACCGGCGTGACGCCCTTCGGCGCCCAGACGAAGCGGGAGCCGTCGGCGGCCGCCGCCACCGTGCCGCCCTCGTCGATGCCGCCCGGCTCGGTGCCCTGGAACCAGTTGGCGCCGCCGTCCGTGGAGAAGGCCACGTGGCTGTCGTTCGGGCGGTCGGCGTCCTTGAAGCTGCCCGCCCTGACCATGATCGACGGCGACTTCTCCGCGTAGTCCAGGCTGGTGGTCGTGGTGAAGATCGGAGCCGTGAACATCATCGAGGGTACGGCGTCCAGGTTCGTGTGACGGAAGCCGCCGATGTCGCCCAGGGCGCTGACCAGGGACGCGCCGCTCGGCGGGCTGATCAGGTCCAGGACGGCCGTCTCCTCCAGGCCCCTGGCCATGGGCTTGATGGTGAACTGGCCGCCCGAGTCCCACTTGGTCAGGTCCTCGGTGCCGTAGAGGGTGGCGCCGGTGCCGTACATCATCCGGTTCGAGTCGAACGGGTCGATCTCCAGCGACTCCGTCATCCAGCCGAGCTTCGGCGCGACCTCAGGAGGCTGCGGGTTGGTGCCGAACGTCAGCCACGGGTCCTCCGAGATGTCCTGCTTGTAGCGGAAGCTGCGGTTCGGGTACGAGGTAAAGTCCCACACGCGGGTCCAGGTCGCGCCCGAGTCCGTGGAGCGGAAGAAGATCACGTCCGGCCACCACGAGATCTGCGTGGCCACCATGATCGTGCCGGGCTTCTGCCGGTCGATGGTCAGGCCGCTGTAGCCGAAGTAGTCGTCGGAGCTGGAGGACGGGATGGGGCTGATCTGGGTCCAGGCGCCGGTCGCCGTGTTGTAGCGCCACACGTCACCCTTGGCGCCGTCGTACGGGCCGCCCGTGTCGCTCGTCGCGATGTAGAGGTAGCCGTTGGCCGTGTCCAGCACGCCCTTGTGGGCGAGGTAGCCGGTCGGCTGGCCGGCCACGCGCGACCAGGTGGCGCCCGCGTCGGTCGTGCGGTAGACGCTGTTCTCCTTGTCGGCGACGCCCACGTAGATGGTCTTGGTGGTGGTGCCCTTGGTGGACGAGCGCGGGTCGTAGGTCACCCAGACCACGCCCGGCTTGTGGCTCAGGTAGCCGGTGGAGTCGCTCGGGTCCTGGGCGTAGTTGCCCGCGTTGGGGAAGCTGGCCACCTTGGCCCAGGTGGCGCCGTAGTCGGTGCTGCGCCACAGCCCGTTGCCGTTGGGGGTGCCGAGGTAGAGGACGGCGTCGTTGTTCGGGTCCACCGAGAGCGCCTCGCCCATGCCGCGGCCGGGCATGTTCCCGCCGAGCTTGAACGGCAGCGGCGTGACCTGCCAGTTGTCGCCCTTGTCCGTCGAACGCAGGATCGCGCCGTTGTTGGGGTCCCAGCTGTTGGTGTACATGCCGACGGCGGCGTACACGCGGTTGGTCTGCACGGGGTCGGTGGCGAGGCTGATCACGCCGTTGTAGCCCCACTTGTCCCATCCGGCCCAGTCCAGCAAGGGGGTCCAGGACTTGGTCGACTGGTTCCACCGGTACGCCCCGCCGATGTCGGTGCGGGCGTAAATGAGGTTCTTCTCGGTCGGGTTGAAGATGATGCCGGGTACGAAGCCGCCGCCGTCGATCCTGACGTTCTTGTACGCGTACGGGTCCGAGGCGACGGCCGAGACCGGCGACATTCGTACGACCGCCGCCACCAGCAGGGCAGCGGCGATCGTGAGCATGACGAATAATCTTCTTCGCATGCGCGGCTCTTCCTTTCCAGGCACGCCGACAGGCGCCCCCAAAGGCTGCAGATGACCGCCATGCACGAGCAGAGTGCAGGGACCCTGACCGTCGCCGCGCCTTCGCGCATGAGCTCTTCAAGAAGGCTCACACACGCGTGCGACGAAGGTCAATAGTTTGGACGGCCGACGAATTAACCGCGGCCCACAGCGCGACGGCGATGTAGAGGACCTGCTCGGGGATCCGCTCCCACAGCGGCGTCACGTCCTGGCCGGCGAGCGCGGCGTACACGTTGGCCGGGAGCAGGCCCACGAAGAGCAGCGCCAGGCAGATCCCGGCGGCCCTTCGGGTCCGCTCCAGCACGAGCCCGGCCGCCCCGGCGAGCTCCAGCACGCCGGTCAGATAGACCACCAGGGCCGGGAACGGCACGAACGGGGGCACCATGGCCACCATGTCGGCATGGTTGGGCATGAAGGTCACGCCCGCCGGGACGAAATGCGCACTGGCCGTCATCACCAGCATGACGGCCAGCCCATGTGCGGCGCTCACCCTCCAGGAGCCGAACCGCCGCACACCCAGCGCTCCCAGAAGCCGGAACGCCAACGTGGCGACCAGCAACACGATCACAACCACCGCGAGCCTCCATTGGATAACTTAACTATCTAGTAATTAGATAGCACAACTATCCATGTGGAGGCAAGAGGAGTTCCGTGGCGGCCACGACCATGCTCATGGCCGCCACGAAACGTCATCGGGTGAGGGCGAAGTCCTTGATCCGCAGGTCGCCCTTGAACACGAGGTACAGGCTGCCGGTGCCCGCCTTGACGGAGGCGGTCGCCGTACCCCATTGGTAGATCCCGCCGGTGGCGGGCACCTGGACGGTCCCCAGCAGGGCGCCGGTCGGCGAGCCCGAGCGCAGCTCGATGGCGCCGCCGCTCACCGACGACACCCCGGCCGTGAAGCGGGAGCCGAAGGAGGCGCCGGTGAAGGAGATCCAGTCCCCCGCCGACCCTTCCACGGCCTCGCCGCCGGCCTTCGTCTCGTCCGCGAACGCCACGCCCGCGTAGTCGTCGAAGTCCATGGCCCGCGTGGTCCTGGTCAGGTCGCGTACGGGGATGGTCTCGCCGGACACGCGCAGCGTCGTGGACAGGCGGATCCGGTCCGAGGAGGAGCCGACGAGCACGTCGTGGGTGGCACTCTCGACGGCCCACCTGCCCCGGGTGTAGTCCCAGACCGCCAGGTCCGACCTCTTCAGGGGGAAGGTCACGGTACGGGTCTCACCGGGGTTCAGCGTGACCCGCTGGAAGCCGCGCAGCTGCTTGACCGGCTGCTTGAAGCGGGACTGCTGCTGGTGGGTGTAGAGCTGGACCACCTCGTCACCCTTCACCTTGCCGGTGTTGGTGACCTTCACGCTCACCTTGTCGCCCTGGACGCTCAGCCCCTGGTAGCCGAACGAGGTGTAGCTCAGGCCGTGCCCGAACGCGTAGAGCGGCTTGTCCTTCCCGTACAGGTACGTCATCCCGGTCTTGGCCAGGTCGTAGTCGTAGATGCTCGGCAGGTTGTCGGTGGCGGGCCAGGTCTGGGTGAGCCGGCCGGCCGGGTTGACGGCGCCGAAGAGCACGTCGGCGACCGCGTGCCCGGTCTCCGCGCCCGCGTGCGTGGTCCACAGCAGGTTCGGTGCGTCCACGATGACCGGGTAGCTGGTCTCCAGGACGACGACGGTGCGCGGGTTGGCCTTGCGCACGGCCTCGATCAGCCGCCGCTGCCCCTCGCCGAGCTGCAGGTTGGGGCGGTCGTGGAACTCGCGCCCCGCGATGAACGGGTGGCTGCCGACCACGACGACCGCCACCTCGGCCTTGGCGGCCTGCGCGGCAGCCTCGGCGACGCCGTCGGAGACGACTTCCTTGCCGAACTTCGCCGCCTGCGCCTTGGGAGCCAGCCCGAGCGTGCCGTCGGCGGAGACGGCCACGTACGGGTCGGGCAGACCGTACCAGCTCTCGACGCTCTCGTAGCCGGCGTACCTGATCAGGTAGCTGCCGTCGGACTGGCGCTCCAGGGAGAACTGCTGCTGCACATACCAGCCGTCGGGCCGGTCGTCGTCGGTGTCGAGCGAGCGCCAGTCGCCGCCGAGCAGCTTGCCGTTGCCCGCGTTGCGCAGCGTGGACACGCCGCCGGTCCAGTCGGTCAGATCCCACTGGGAGGCCGCGGTGGGCGCCGTGTCGACCAGGGCCGCGTTGTCGTCGGGCCCGGTGCCGGTGGCGGTGAGGTACTTGCCGGAGGCCAGGTGCTTGAGCGCGATCCGCTCCAGCCCGGTGCCGGTGCTGACGTCCGCGACGCGCTCCTTGATCCCGTCGAGCGGCGTCACCTGGTACGGCATGGTGCCCCCGTACCAGTCGCGGTAGAGCGTCCCGGCCAGCGGCCCGACCACGGCCGCCGACTTCGGCCCCTTGAACGGCAGGGCGCCGGAGTTCCGCAGCAGCACCGCCGCCCTGCCCGCCGCCTCCCGGTTCAGCTTCTGGTTGGCGGGGCTGTTGATCACGTCCTTGGTGATCTTCTTGTACGGCCCGCCGTCCGGGTCGAAGTGCCCCAGCCGGGTGCGGATGGTCAGGACGTTACGTACGGCCCTGTCCACGTCGGCCTGCGTGATGAGCCCCTGGTCGAGGGCGGCCGTGAGGTGCTCGGCCAGCGGCCCCGGGTTGTTGTCGTCGATGGTGTAGCTGTCGAGCCCGGCCTTGAGCACCGCGGCGAACGCCTCGGGCTTGGTGTCGTAGTACTTCTCCAGGTCGGTGAGCGCGTGCGGCCCCCAGGCGTCGCTGACGTTGTAGAGCGTCTTGTCCGTCCACGACCTGACCGTGCTGTTCAGGTCAGGGTTGACGTGGTTGGGCCGCCCGTTGACCAGGTTGTACGACGCCATGACCCCGGTCGCGGCGTTGGCCGAGATGGCCGCCTTGAACGCCTGCTCGTAGTACTCGTGCCTGAGCTTCGGCGTCAGGTTGGACGAGCTGGTGCCGCGGTTGGTCTCGTTGTTGTACGCCAGGTAGTGCTTCAGCACGGGCGCGACCTTCAGGTAGAAGGGGTCGTCGCCCTGGAGGCCCTTGCCGTAGGCGGTGGAGATCGCCCCGGTCAGGAGTGGATCCTCCGAATAGCCCTCCTCGTTGCGGCCCGCCCGCGGGTCACGCAGCAGGTCCACGACGGGCGCCCACACCTGCAGGCCCCACAGGGCCGGGTCCACGGCGTTGTAGCCGCGGGCCTCGTCGCCGACGGCGGAGCCCACCTTCTTGATCAACGCCGGGTCCCACGTGCTGGCCAGCCCCACGGCCTGCGGGAACACGGTGCCGCTCGCGAACTTCTGGCTCCACTTGTCATTGAGGTCGTTGGACCACCCGACGCCGTGCAGTGCCTCGGTGCCGTTCTTGTGGTACGCGATGCCCAGCCGCGGGATGGCCGCCTGCGACTGGTGCAGCAGCCCCAGCTTCTCCGGGAGCGTGAGGCGGCCGAGCAGGTCATCGACCCGCTGCTCCACCGGCAGGGCCGGGTTCTGGAACGGGTAGTCGGCGGCCTGGGCCGGGGGCGCGGCCAGCAGCGCGGCCGCGAGGGTGAGAGTGGCCAGTAAGGGGATCTTTCGCATAAGGGGGGTTCTCCATCACTTGATGGCGCCGACCGTCACACCACGGGTCAGCGTGCGCTGGAAGATCAGGAAGAAGGCGACCGCCGGCACGACGCCGAGCAGGGCCGAGGCGCTGGACATCGTGGCGTCCATGTACTTCTCGCCCTGCAGGACGCCGAGCGCCACGGGCACCGTCTGGGTGTCGTTGGAGATCAGGAAGATCAGCGGAAGGAAGAACTCGTTCCAGGTCCAGATGAAGAAGAAGATCAGCAGGACGTTGAGAGTGGGCCGGCTGATCGGCACCACGATCCGCCACAGCGACCGCAGCCGCCCCGCGCCGTCGATCGCCGCCGCCTCCAGGATCTCCTTCGGGAACTGGCCCAGCACGGCGCTCAGCAGGTACGTGCCGAACGCCGCCTGGATCACCGTCATGACGATGATCACGGCCAGCTGCGTGTCGTACAGGCCGACGGCCTTGGCCAGGTAGTAGAGCGGGTAGGCCAGCGCCTCCTGCGGCAGCGTGTTGGCCACCAGGAACAGCACGAGGATCGACAGCCGGCCCTTCACCCGGCCGATGCCCAGCGCGTACGCGTTGAGCACCGACAGCACGACGGCGAGCACCGCCACGGAGGCGCTGATCAGCAGGCTGTTCCAGAGCTTCGTGCCGAACTCGACCCGGTTCCAGAAGTCGATGATCCCCTGGAGGTAGAGCCCGTCAGGCAGGCTCAGCGGGCCCTGAGAGCTGTACTCGGCCGGCGACTTGACCGCGTTGATCGCCACGATCGCGAACGGGAACACCATCACGACCGCCAGCACGACCAGCGCGAACAGCACCGCCCAGCGCCCCGGCCCCCTCATTGCTCACGCTCCTGGACCCGCAGGAACAGGAACGTCACCACAATGATGATCAGGGCCAGCACCGTGGCGATGGCGGAGCCGTACCCGACGTTGCTCTTCTGGAAGAAGTTCAGGTACGAGAAGTACGACGGGACCATGGTGGCGTTGCCGGGCCCTCCGCGGGTCAGCACGAAGATCGGCCCGAACACCTTCAGCGCGGCGATCGTGCAGGTCAGCAGCACCACGAAGATCTCCGGCCGGATCTGCGGCAGCGTGATGTGCCAGAACCTGCGCCACCACGAGGCCCCGTCGATCTCGGCCGCCTCGTAGTAGGCCGGGTCCACGCGCTGCAGCCCCGCCATGAAGATCACGACCGGGTAGCCGAGCTGGAACCAGACCATCACCGCCATGACCGTGGCCAGCGCCAGGTCGGGATCGCCGAGCCAGTCGAGGTCCAGGCCGAAGATCTGGTTGACCGCGCCGTACGACGGGTGCAGCATCCAGCCCCACACCACGCCGGCCACCGCCACCGGCAGCACCTGCGGCAGGTAGTACATGGCCCGCAGCGCGGAGGCCGTACGCGGCCCGAACCGCTTGCCGATGTAGTCGAACAGGGCGGCCGCCAGCACGAGGCCGATCGCGGTCGGCACGATGGCCATGGCCACGATCAGGCCCACGTTGTGCTGGAACGACTGCCAGAACCGCTCGTCCTTCAGCAGCCTGGCGTAGTTGTCGAACCCGATCCACCTGGGCGTGCCCACCCCCGACCAGCGGGTGAAGCTCGCGCCCACGTTCATGAGGAACGGCACGACGATGACCACCAGGAACAGCAGCAGGCTGGGGATCAGGTAGAGCCAGTATCCCCTCGTGCGCACTCTCATCTAGTTGCCAATGTCGGCGAGGTTGTCCTCGTACGGCTTGGCGATCTCGTCCAGCACCGCGGCAGGGGCCTTGCTGCCGTTGATGAGGTTCTGGACCCCGGCGACCAGCACGTCGTAGTAGCCGGGAGCGGGCCAGTCGGGGTAGAAGGCCAGGCCGTCGCCACTGGTCACCTTGTTGAAGGTCTCGATGAGCTCCTTGCTCTTCGCGTCGGTGATCGCGGCCGGGTCCGCGGCCACGGGGACGCCGCCGGAGTTGCCCAGCAGGTTCTGGATGTCCTTGCTCATCGTGATGTCGATGAAGTCGTAGGCCAGGTCCTTGTTCTCCGACTTCTCGGGCACCACCCAGAGGTTGCCGCTGGAGCCCGGGTACATCGTGGCGCCGGGGAAGAGGAAGTGGCCCCACTCGAACTTCTTGATCTCCGAGGCGAAGCGGCCGTACCACCAGCTACCGCTGATCATCATGGGGAACTTGCCGTTCATGAACGCCACGCCCATGTCCTCGGCCTTCACCCCCGAGGAGTTCTTGGCGATGTAGCCCTTCTTCACCCAGTCGGCGAACGTGTCGGCGCCATAGGTGAACTCGGGGCCGTGGAAGTCCACCTTGCCCTTGTAGGACTGGAAGGCGTCGAGCCACGGCTTCTGCGCCTTGGAGAGCGCGAGCTGGTAGAAGATCTGCTGGGCCGGGTACTCGGCGCCGGCGGTGGCGATGGGGGTCATCCCGGCCTTGACGAACGTGTCCATCGCGGCCGTGAACTGCTCGAACGTCGTCGGCACCTGGACCTTGTGCTTCTCGAACAGGTCCTTGTTGTAGTAGACCATCACGAACTCGCCGTAGTTGGGCACGCCGTACCACTTGCCGGTGCCCATGACGCCGCGGTCGTCGTACTTGGCGGTGGTCTGCAGGCCGCCGGGCAGCAGCTTGTCCCAGCCGCGCTTGGTGGCCTCGTCGCTGAGGTCGGTGAGCAGGCCCTGCTTGGAGAGCAGGCCCGCGGTGGCGTTGCCCTTGTTGTACTCCATGATGTCGGGCGCCTCGTCCGAGTTCAGCACCATGCTGGCCGTCTTCTGGATCTGTTCGAAGCCCTTCTCCTCGAACTTGACGGTCACGTTCGGGTGAGACGCCTGGAACTTCTTGATCGCCTCGGCCCACGCCTTGCCCATGGCGCTGTCGGCGGACTCGTAGTGCCAGAGCTTGAGTGTGCGCGGCTGACTGCTGTTCTGGGCGGCCGGGGTCTCCGAGCCGCCGGAACCGCACGCCGACAGGACCAGGACCGCGGCGGCCAGCACCGCCGCGGCTCTTGACTTGACCATGATCCCTCCAGGGGGGTGTTACTGGATGACGGCCCGTGCGGGAGCTCCGGTCACCGGGGCGATATCGACCCCGGTGACGCGCTTCGGGCCGGTGACGGCGACACGCAGCACGTCGCCGTCCCTGGTGACGACGGCGACCGTCACGCCGTCCTCGTCGTGGATTTCCACCGTCGCGTCGCCGCCTCCGAAGGCGACGAGGGTGATCTCGGCCGGCACGTCCACCGTGTCCCCTGGGGTGGTGGCGACCGGGATGATCGCGCCGTGCCGTACGAAGAGGGGGATCTGGTCGAGCGGCTTGCTGACCGTGACGTAACGGGAGCCTTCGAGCACCTCGCCCGTCCAGTAGTCCACCCACTGGCCGCGCGGCAGGTACACCTGGCGGGTGCCTTCGGGCGCGGTCATGGGGGCGACGAGCAGGTCGCGGCCGAGCAGATACTGCAGGTCGGCCTGCCAGGCCACCGGGTCGTCCGGATGATCGACGCACATCGCCCGCATCATGGGCGCGCCGGTGCGCGCGGCCTCGACGGCCGCCGAGTAGATGTACGGCATCAGCCGGTAACGCAGCTTCAGCGCGGCGACGGCCTGCTCCTCGACCTCGGGGAACTCCCACGGCTCGCGGGTGGTCGTCCCGTGCAGGCGAATCAGCGGGGAGAGCGCGCCGAACTGGGTCCAGCGCACGTACAGGTCGTCGGTGGGCCGGCCGGTGAAGCCGCCGGCGTCGTGGCTCCAGAACGGCACGCCGGACAGGCCGTGCGCGAGCCCACCCCTGATCGTGCTGCCCATGGCGGCGTAGCTGGTGTAGGTGTCGCCGCCCCACTGGGCGCTGTGGCGCTGGCCGCCGAGGTAGGAGGAGCGGGCCCAGACGAGCTCGTGGCCGTGCACCTCGCGGGTGACGGCGGCGACGGCGTCGTTGAACAGCAGCGTGTAGACGTTGTGCAGGTCGGTGCCGGTCATGCCGTTGAAGGCGACGGAGTCGGCGGGCACGCCCTCGGCGAAGTCGGTCTTGAACGCGGCCACGCCCTGGCGGAGCAGGTCTCTCAGCAGCCCGGTGAACCACTCGACCGCCTGCGGGTTGGTGAGGTCCACGATCCCGCACGGCGGGAAGGACCCGTGCCAGCAGTCGGCGACGTAGGTCTCCCCCTCCTGATTCTTCAGGAAATATCCGGCTTCAGCGGCCTCGGGGAAGGCGGGGCTCAGGTGGGAAATATAGGGATTCATCCACAGACAGACCTGGAACCCCATGCCCTTGAGCTCGGCCAGCATCCCTTCCGGGTCGGGGAAGTTCTCGGGATCCCACTGCAGGTCCGACCAGTGCCCGTCGGCCTGCCAGTACGTGTCCAGGTGCAGCACGTCGCACGGGATGCCGCGCTCCCTGATCGTCCGTGCCCTGGCCAGCACCCGCTCCTGGCTGTCCACGCAGAACCCGGAGGAGATCCAGGTCCCGAACGCCCACTTCGGCGGCAGCGACGGGCGGCAGGTCAGCAGGTCGTAACGGTCCAGCACGTCGGAAGGCGTCGGACCGGCGATCACGTAGTAGTCCATCACGTCGTCGGGCACGATGATCTGCACGACGCTGTGCGTGGACTGGCACACGTCGAACTCCATCGGGGCGCCGCTGTCCACGAGGACGCCGTAGCCCCTGCTGGAGACGTACAGCGGGACGTTCTTGTACGCCCGCTGCGACTCGGCGCCGAACGCGTCGAAGTTCCACATGAGCGGGCGCTGGCCGCGCTTGTCGAGCCGCGTGAACGACTCGCCGAACCCGGCGAAGGCCTCGTCCGGGGCGGCGGCGAAGCTCTCGTGGTAGGCGACGGGGGCGCCGTTGGAGCTGGAGCGGCCGAAGGGGAGCGTACGCAGCCGGCCGCTGATGTCGGTGTGCCCGCGGTCCTGCTCGACCAGCGTCTTCCCGGTGGCGTCGGTGAAGCGCAGGTGCCACGGCGCCAGGCTGATCTCGGCCCGCAGCGAGCCCGCGTCCACGACGATCGGCTCCCCTGGCTCGACCCCGGCACGTGCCCCTCGATACGTGCCGGGGGTCACCAGCGAGATGGCGCCTTCCGAACGCGGCCTGGCGGTCGCGTCCTCCGACAGCCGCACCCTGATGACTCCCTCACCGGCCACTCCCACCTGGACGACCAGCGTCTCCTCCGCCGTGGTGACGGCTTTCACCATCACCTCGGCGCCGTCGGCCGCGACCAGCTCCGCGGCGGTCACCGCCGACAGACCACCCTCGCCTCGTGCGCGAACCGGCAGCTCGGGCGGGTCTGCGACGAAATACTCGTGCGCCACCAGTGGGGGGCGATAGGGCATGGAAGCTCCTTACGAACGGCTGCGCCAACTCGTGAGTTAGTTTGCTGTCCATACCAACAAACGTCAACGGTCAGAGAGCCCACTTCCCCCTGAGAACGGTGGGCGGGCATGGCAAGGAGCGCCTCGGCGCGCGCGGAGGCGGAGAGCTGAACGCGAAAGTTAGATGGACACGCCCGGCTGCATCAGGCGGCGGGCCGCCTCCGTGATCGACCCGGACAGCGACGGGTAGACGGCGAACGTGTGGGCGAGCTGGTCGACGGTCAGCCGCTGCTGCACCGCCACCGACACCGCCAGGATCAGCTCGGAGGCCCGCGGCGCCACGACCACGCCGCCCAGCACGATCCCGGTGTGCGGCCGGCAGAACAGCTTGACGAACCCGTCGTTGAACCCCTGCATCTTGGCCCGGGCATTGGTGGCCAGCGGCAGCTTGACCACGTTCGCCTCGACCTCGCCCGCCTCGATGACCCGCTGCGCGACGCCGACCGCCGCGATCTCCGGGTCGGTGAAGATGTTGGAGGCCACCGTGGACAGCCGCAGCGGCTGGACGGCCTCACCGAGCGCGTGCCAGACCGCGATGCGCCCCTGCATGGCCGCCACCGAGGCGAGCATCAGCACGCCCGTGCAGTCGCCGGCCGCGTAGACGCCGGGCGCGGACGTGCGCGAGACCTTGTCGACCTTGATGAAGCCGCCCCGGTCGAGCTGCACCCCGGCCTCCTCCAGGCCGATGCCGGAGGTGTTGGGGATCATGCCGACCGTCATCAGCGCGTGGGTGCCCTCGGCCGTGCGGCCGTCCTCCAGGGTCACGACCACGCCGTCGGCCGTGCGCTTGACACCGGCGGCACGCGAACGGCCCATGACGTTCATGCCACGGCGGCGGTAGACCTCTTCGAGCACCTCGGCGCCGTCGGCGTCCTCGTTGGGCATCATCCGGTCGCGGCTGGAGACCAGCGTGACCTCGGAGCCCAGCGAGCGGTACGCGCCCGCGAACTCCGCGCCCGTCACGCCCGAGCCGACCACGATGAGATGCTCGGGCAGCTCCTCCAGGTCGTAGAGCTGACGCCAGGTGAGGATGCGCTCGCCGTCGGGCTCGGCGGTGGGCATCACGCGCGGCGTCGCGCCGGTGGCCAGGAGCACCACGTCGGCCCTGATCGTACGGTCGCCCGCCTTGACCACCTGCGGCTCGACCAGCCGCCCGCGCGCCCTGATGATCTCGACGCCCTCGGCCTCCACGCGCGTGGCGATGTCGGCCGACTGAGCCTGGGCCAGCTCCTTGACCCGCTTGTTGACCAGGGGGAGATCGACCCCGACCGTGCCCGTCTCGCCGTCGGGCCCGCCGTCGAAGGAGATGCCCAGCGACGGCGCGTCGAGCAGCGCCTGCTTGCGCACAGAGGTCGCGATCAGCGTCTTGGACGGCACGCAGTCGGTCAGCACGCACGCGCCACCGGGGCCGTCCTGTTCGACCATCGTGACCTGCGCGCCTAGTTGGGCGGCCACCAGAGCCGCCTCGTAACCGCCCGGTCCGCCACCAATGATCACGATCCTCGTCACATACACCATTGTCCCGCATGAGCTGGGTAAGGCGGCAACTGGCCCATGTGGTCTCGAGAGAACGCGCGGAGCTTTGACCACGAAGCGTGACACGTCGTCCGCCGGTGTGAAGCCGATGGACCGAGACGGCCGTCCAGCGTGACAGGATGGCGCGGTAGCTGGATGACGAGCGGCACCCGGTGAGAGGGGTGGATCGTGGCGTGGCTTTCAGGTCCTTCAGGTAAGCCGAGTGATCTCCGGCTTTATGCCGCGTACGGCTCGAACATGGACCCGGAGCAGATGGCCATGCGTGCCCCGCACTCCCCGATCTGGGGTGTCGGCTGGCTGACCGGATGGCGGCTGACGTTCGGCGGATACGACCCCGCCTGGGACGGCGCGCTCGCCACGATCGTCGAGGACCCCGACGAGCACGTGTTCGTGGTGCTCTACGACGTGCCCGACTGGGAGGAGACCTCGCTCGACCAGTGGGAGGGCGCGGTCCGCGGGGCCTACCACAAGGTGCGGCTGCGCGTGCAGACCCTCGAGGGCGAGGTCGTGGCCTGGTTCTACGTGCTCGACGGCTACGAGGGCGGCCTGCCCTCGGCCCGCTACCTCGGCAGCCTGGCCGAGGCGGCGGAGCGGGCGGGCGCTCCCGACGACTACGTCAAGGAGTTGCGGGAGCGCCCCTGCACCTCTTACGGCGGCTAGCTCAGCGGCTGGTCCTTGGTCTCCTTCAGCACGAAGATGTAGACCAGCGTGGAGATCAGCGCCAGCGCCGACATGTAGTAGGGGAACACCCCGACGTTGCCCGCGTCCTTGAGCGCCGTGCCGATGAGCGGCGCGGTGCCACCGAAGAGCGCCACGGTCAGCGAGTACGGGAAACCCGCGCCGGCCGCGCGCACCCTGGTCGGGAAGAGCTCGGAGTTCACCGCGGCCGAGATCGAGGTGAAGCAGCCGAGGAAGAGCATGCCGATCAGCTGCACGGCCAGCAGGCTGCCGAACGAGTTGGACAGCGTGCTGAGCAGCGGCACCGGCAGCACCACGAAGGCGACACCGAAGGTGATCAGCATGGGCTTGCGCCCGATGCGGTCCGACAGCATGCCGAGCAGCGGCTGCAGCACCATGAAGAAGAACAGCGAGACCGTGCCCACCTTGAGCGACTCCGCCGTGTCGAACTTGACCGTGATCTGCGCGTAGATCGGCAGGAAGCTCGTCCAGGTGTAGTACGCCACGGTGCCCGCGATGGTGATGCCGACGATCGTGGCGGCCGCCTTCGGGTAGCCCACCAGGAACTCGAAGAGCTTCGGCCGCTTGGCCTCACCGCGCTGGATCTCCTCCGCCACGGTCGAGGTCTCGTCCGCGCCCTTGCGGATCCACAGGCCCACGAGGCTGATCACCGCGCCCACGATGAACGGGATGCGCCAGCCGTACGAGCCCATGTCCTCCTTCACGAGGCTGGAGGCGAGCAGCGCGGCCAGGCCGGAGGCCAGGAGCTGGCCGATGGTGGTGCTGACGTACTGGAAGCTCGAGTAGAGGCCGCGCCGTCCCTGCGGGGCGGACTCCACCAGGAACGTCGTGGCGGCGGCGAACTCGCCGCCCACGGACAGGCCCTGGATGAGCCGGGCGAGGGTCAGGATGACCGGCGACAGAAGGCCGACGGCCTCGTAGGTCGGGGTCAGGCCGAGCAGCAGCGACCCCGCGCCCATCAGCACGATGGTGAACGTCATCGCGGCCTTGCGCCCGAACCGGTCGGCGAACGCGCCGACCAGCAGGCCGCCCAGCGGGCGCATGAAGAAGCCCACCGCGAACACCCCGTAGGCGCTCAGCAGCGCCACGAGGCCGCCCTCGCTCTTGGGGAAGACCTGGGCGGAGAAGTACGTCGCGAGGAAGGTGTAGGCGTACCAGTCGTACCACTCGACGACGTTGCCGATGCTGGCCGCCATGAGCTGGCGGACACGACTCTTGGGGATGCCGACTGGCGAATGTGTCACGGGGGAGGTCGCCACGGGGGGCTCCTTTGCTGCAATGTGCGGAGATGGCTTACTGTGCAATTGGACGACCGAAACAGTCAAATCTCTGGCCAGATATTTACAAACCCGACACAGAACAGGTAGCAGGTGGATGATCTCGACCGGCGCCTCGTCGCCGCGCTCCAAGTCAGTCCGCGCGCCTCATGGGGCGAGATCGGCAGAGCGGTGGGCGAGCACGAGCGCACGGTCGCGAGGAGGCTGCAGCGCCTGATCTCCGAGGGAGTCGTCCGCGTCACCGCCATCTACGACGACCTGCGCACCGGGCACGGGCGCCCGGTTCACCTGCACGTGCACGTGCGTCCCGGCACGGCGGGCAAGGTGGCCGAAGCACTGGCCGACCGGCCCGACACGCGCTCGGTCTACGCGCTGACCGGCGCCGCCGACATCGGCTGCGAGCTGGTCTCGCCGTCGCGCGAGCAGCTGCACCACATCCTGTCCGCGCAGGTCTCCGAGATCGACGGCGTGCGGCAGACGCAGGCCATGGTCGTGCTCCACACGTTCAGGACCGTCGCAGAGTGGCACGCGCCGTACCTCAGCGAGCAGGAGGTGGCCGAGTTGCGGCCCGCGCCGCCCCCCGAGTGCCGGCCCGACGAGGAGGGCCTGTCTCCTCTGGAGGAGGAGATCGCCCACCTGCTCGCCGCCGACGGCAGGATCGCGTTCACGACCGTCGCCGAGCACCTCGACGTCTCCGTGCCGACCGCGCGCAGGCGGGTGACCTCGCTGATCGAGCGGCGGCTGCTGCTGCCCCGCGCCGAGGTGGAGCCCGCGCTGCTCGGGCTCGAGGTCGAGGCCATGCTCTGGCTGAAGGTGCGTCCGTACGGGCTGGACCTGGTCGGGCAGCGGCTGGCCGCGCATCCCGACGTGCGCTACTGCGCCGCCACCTCGGGCACCCACTCGCTGATCGTGCAGGTGGTCGCCGCGCACGAGGCGGACCTCTACCGCTTCATGACCCGCGTCGTCGGACAGTTCGACGAGATCACCGACAGCGACCTCACCCTGATCACCCGCGCCTACAAACGCGGTCATCTCCATAAGTCCGGACTGCTCACGTTGGATCATCGTTGGGAGAAAACGCCATGACACCCGCCGAGAAGGAAGTCGCCGACCTCTGCGTGGAGCTGATCCGCGCCGACAGCAGCAACTACGGGGACGGCAGCGGCCCCGGCGAGCGGGCCGCGGCCGAGGTCGTCATGGCCAGGCTGTCCGAGGTCGGGATCGAGTCCACGTACATCGAGAGCGAGCCCGGCCGCGGCAACGTGATCACTCGCGTCGAGGGCACCGACCCGTCGCTGCCCGCCCTGCTCGTGCACGGGCACCTGGACGTGGTGCCCGCCAACGCCGCCGACTGGTCCGTCGACCCCTTCGGGGGTGAGGTCCGCGACGGCTACATCTGGGGCCGCGGCGCCGTGGACATGAAGGACATGGACGCGATGATGCTGGCCGTGCTCCGCCAGCTGAAGCGCGAGGGGCGCAGGCCGCGCCGGGACATCGTGTTCGCGTGGGTCGCCGACGAGGAGGCCGGCGGCGTGTACGGCGCCAAGTACCTCACCGCGAACCACCCCGAGCTGTTCGAGGGCGTCACCGAGTCGATCAGCGAGGTCGGCGGCTACTCGCTGGAGGTCGACCCGTCGCTGCGGCTCTACCTGATCGAGACGGCCCAGAAGGGCCTGGCCTGGATGAAGCTCATCGCCGACGGCACGGCGGGACACGGCTCGATGCTGAACTCCGACAACGCCGTCACCGAGGTCGCCAAGGCGGTGGCGAGGATCGGCGACCACGACTGGCCGCTCACCTACACGCCGACCGTGCGGCGCTTCCTCACCGAGGTCGCGGACGCGTTCGGGATCCCGTTCGACGAGGACGACCCGCAGCCGGTCCTGGACAAGATCGGGCCGCTCGTGCGCTTCGTCGGCGCGACGCTGCGCAACACGGTCAACCCGACCCAGCTCAACGCCGGCTACAAGTCGAACGTCATCCCCGGCCAGGCCACGGCGGTGATCGACGGGCGGTTCCTGCCGGGGTTCGAGGAGGAGTTCTTCAAGACCGTCGACTCGCTGCTCGGGTCGAAGGTGCGGCGCGAGTTCGTGCACCACGACATCGCGCTGGAGACCTCGTTCGACGGCGCGCTGGTCGAGTCGATGATCGCGGCGCTCAAGACCGAGGACCCGGCGGCTCGCGCGATCCCGTACTGCATGTCGGGCGGCACCGACAACAAGACGTTCTTCGCCGACCTCGGGGTGCGCGGGTTCGGGTTCGTGCCGCTGCGGCTTCCCGCGGACATGGACTTCGCCTCGATGTTCCATGGCGTGGACGAGCGGGTGCCGGTGGACGCCCTGCAGTTCGGCGTGCGGGTACTGGACAGGCTCCTCCTAAACTACTGAGTTGTGACCATCGACGCATACACCCTGGCCTCCGAGGCGGCCGCCGCTCTCCGCGACGCGACCGGCCTCGACACCTTCGACGTGGCACTCGTCATGGGGTCGGGGTGGGTGCCCGCCGCCGACGCGATCGGCGAGTCGGTGAGCGAGGTGCCGTTCACCGACCTGCCCGGGTTCCGCGCGCCCGCCGTGGCGGGGCACGGCGGCAAGATCCGCGTCGTGCGCACCTCGGCGGGGCGCCACGCGCTGGTGTTCCTCGGGCGCACGCACCTGTACGAGGGGCTCGGGGTGGACGCGGTCGTGCACGGCGTACGCACGGCGGCGGCGGCCGGCGTGCGCACGCTCGTGCTCACCAACGCGGCCGGCGGCCTGCGCCCCGAGACGCAGAACGTCGGTGACCCGGTCCTGATCAGCGACCACATCAACCTCACCGGGACCAACCCGATCACCGGCACCACGTTCATCGACCTCACCGAGGTCTACTCGCGCCGCCTGCGCGCGCTGGTGCACGAGATCGACCCGAGCCTGGCCGAGGGGGTGTACGTGGCCTTCCGCGGGCCCACGTACGAGACGCCGGCCGAGATCCGCATGCTGCGCACGCTGGGCGGCGACATGGTGGGCATGTCCACCGTCCTGGAGGCCATCGCCGCCCGCGAGGCCGGCCTGGAGGTGCTGGGCGTCTCCCTGGTCACCAACCCGGGCGCGGGGCTGTCGGGCGAGCCCCTCAACCACGAGGAGGTCCTGGAGGTCGGCCGCGCCACGGCTGCCCGCATGGGCGTGCTCCTGGCCAAGGTGGTGGACGAGCTGTGACTCTGGAAAGGGCGGTCCGTGAGTGGCTGGCCCAGGACCCGGACCCGGAGACCCGCGCCGAGCTCTCCGACCTGCTGGAGCGCTGGGACCTTCCCGCGCTGCAGGACCGCTTCGGGACCAAGCTGGAGTTCGGCACGGCGGGCCTGCGCGGCGAGCTCGGCGCGGGCCCCAACCGGATGAACCGCGTCACCGTCATGCGCGCCGCCGCCGGCCTGGCCAAGGTGCTCGGGCCCGGCAAGCACGTGGTCATCGGCTACGACGCCCGCCACAAGTCCGACGTCTTCGCCCGCGACACGGCCGCCGTGCTGACAGGCGCCGGGCTGCACGCCTCCCTCCTGCCCGGCCCGCTGCCCACGCCCGTCCTCGCCTTCGCCGTACGGCATCTCGGCGCGGACGCCGGGGTGACGGTGACGGCCAGCCACAACCCACCGCGGGACAACGGCTACAAGGTCTACTGGGGCGACGGCTCCCAGATCGTGCCGCCTGTCGACCGTGACATCTCGACCGCCATCGACACCGTGGGCCGCGTGGACCTGCTCCCCCTCCACGGTCCCGGCACGCTGACGGAGCTCGGCGAGAGCATCGTCGACGACTACATCACCGCAGTGACGTCCCTGCCCCTGGGCGACGCCCGCGGCCTGCGCGTGGCGTACACGCCGCTGCACGGGGTGGGCGGCGCCACGCTCACGGGCGCCTTCCTCGCCGCCGGCTTCGAGAACCCGGTGGCCGTCGAGGAGCAACGCAACCCCGACCCCGACTTCCCCACGGTCTCCTTCCCCAACCCGGAGGAGCCCGGGGCGATGGACCTGACCATCGCGCTGGCCGCCAAGCTCAACGCCGACCTGGTCCTGGCCAACGACCCGGACGCCGACAGGTGCGCGGTGGGGGTGCCGCTGCCGGACGGGACGTGCCGCATGCTGACCGGCGACGAGGTCGGCGGCCTGCTGGCCGAGCACGTGATCACCCACACCACCGGCGACCGCATGGTCGCCACCACCATCGTCTCCTCCACCCTGCTGAGCAAGATCGCCCGCGCGCACGGCGTCCGTTACGGGGAGACGCTGACCGGCTTCAAGTGGATCATCAAGGCGGGCCCCGGGCTGGTCTTCGGCTATGAGGAGGCCATCGGCTACAGCGTCGGCTCCGACGCGGGCCTCCCGGTCCACGACAAGGACGGCATCGGGGCGGCCCTCACGGTGGCCGGCATCGCCGCGGCGGCCAAGCGCTCGGGCCGTACCCTGCTGGACCTCCTGGACGACCAGGCCCGCCGCTACGGCCTGCACGCGACCTCCCAGCTCTCGTTCCGCGTGAGCGACCTGTCCCTGATCGCCGACGCCATGACCCGCCTGCGCACCCACCCACCGTCCGCGCTGGGCGGCCGGGCGGTGGTGCGTGCGGACGACCTGACGAAGGGCGACGGGGGGCTGCCGCCGACGGACGGGCTGCGGTACCGGCTCGCGGGTGACGCCCGCGTGGTCGTCCGGCCTTCGGGTACGGAGCCCAAGCTGAAGTGCTATTTGGAGGTCGTCGTTCCGGTGAGCGGTGAGGTGGCGGAGGCGCGTGCCCAGGCCGCCCGCGACCTCGACGCCCTGAAGGCCGACCTGTCCGTCGCTCTGGGTCTGTAGCCCGGTTCTCGGTTGGTCGCCCGGCATGCGGTGCCTTAGGTCTCATTCGTGAGACCAGAGCTCGGCTGAGGGCCATGAAACCCATGCGTTGATACCAAAGCTCCAGTTGGTCTCATTCATGAGACCAAAGCACAGGTGCCCCACGTCTACTACACAGCCACCGGCCAGACGCTCGGCGAGGAACTCCGCACCTTCACCGAGGAGGCGCGGGCGTCGAGTCTGCCCGCCGCGTCGGTCTTCGATGACCAGCAACCCGGGTCCTGGCATGACGCTCTCTCCCTCCTGGCTCGGGCTCTGCCAGAGGACTCCCCCAGCATCGTCGTCATCGACGAGCTTCCCTACCTCATCAAGGCGGACCCCACGTTGGAGGGCGTGCTCCAGAAGCTCTTCGACAAGGAATTCTCCAGACGGCCTGTCCTGTTGCTCCTCATCGGCTCCGACCTATCCATGATGGAGGCGATCAACACCCATAACCGGCCCTTCTACGAGCGGGCCGCCGATTTCGTGGTCCACTCTCTGACGCCATATGACGTCGGACAGGCGCTCGACCTTCCCCCCGCAGAGGCGTTCGACGCACATCTGGTTTCGGGCGGGCTGCCGATGATCTGTGAAGAGTGGCCCAAGGGCGGTCCAAGTCCTCAACACCATCGGCTCCGGACAGCGCACGCACTCCAATATCGCGACCGCCACCCAGGACATCCCCCGTGCGACGATGAATCGCGCGCTCCAACTTCTCCTGGAAAAGCGCATGATCGCCGTGGACAGACCGCTGTCGACGCGCCCATCGCGGGATTCGCGGTATCGCGTGATCGACTCGCATCTGCGGTTCTGGATTCCCTTCATCGGATCGCGATTGACCGACATCGAACGCGGCCGTGGAGACAAAGTCCTGGAGCGGATCCGCCTGTCATGGACATCGTGGCGAGGAATGGCCATCGAGCCCCTGATCCAGGAGTCTTTCCGCCGCATGGACGGGTTGCCCGAGCCGACTGGGGCCATCGGAGGTTACTGGACACGCAGCAACGATCCGGAGATCGACATCGTCGGCGCCGACCGGGAACCGATCGCGAAGCAGATCACCATGCTCGGCTCCATCAAGTGGCTGGAGAACCGGCCGTTCGATCAACACGACATGGCGGAACTCATCGTCCACCGGTCAAAGATGCCGGGAGCGGACACGTCCACGCCGCTCTATGCGGTCTCCCGAAGCGGGTGCGACGTGGCGGGCATCACGCACATCACGCCGGAGGAACTGCTGGACGTCTGGCGATAAGGGCGCTCTTGTTCTCACCGACCCAGTCATCCCCGACCTGCGCCTTGGCGCAGGTCATCCCGGCGACGGCTGATCCTGGCCGCCGCAGAACCCTGCGTCCAGATACCGGCGCAGGGCCTCTCGGCCGCATGGAACGAAACGCCACTGATCAACGACCTCGGCCAGATCGCTCTCGGTCAGCCAAGCCTGCCAGGCGATCTCTGACGGATCCGGGGCCAGCGGTTCGGTGAGGACGGCCTCATGCACGCCGAACCAGACGGGACTGACCCCCTGGCCGCACAGAAATTTGAAAAGGAAACGCACCGGGGCACCGACGCCCAGTTCTTCGGCCAGTTCCCGGGCCGCTGCCTCCTCATAAGACTCGCCGATGCCCACAGCGCCACCGACCAGAACGTCATAGTGGCCGGGAAAGCGGGTGTGCCGCTCCGAACGGCGCAGCACCAGGATCCGCCCCACCTCGTCGCGGCAGATCGTCGTCGCGATCCGGTGCAACCAGCCTCGACGCTCCGCCTCACCTCGATCCACTGTCCCCAGCACGCGGTCCAGATCGTCGACGCGCTCGATCAACTCACCCACACAGGAAAGGATCTCAGCCCCCACCGACAATACGAGCACCCCTGGAAGGCGATCTGCGCCGGCAGGAAGGGCTTCAGCACGCAGCGCTCCAAGCGGACGTGGGCACGGTTGAGGGTCTTGGGGCGGTCCGGAGGTACGGCGCGGCGGCGGATGCGGCGCAGCGGGTCGCCGGTCAGCCAGTCCTGATCGTGCCACCAGTCGCGGGCGGAGCCGAGCCCGTCGCGGCGGGCGTTGAAGGTCGCCGCGGCCGTCGCCGCCCCAGCGGGCGGTGAACCAGGCGGCGAGTCGGTCGGCGCCGGCCTCGCCCTCCAGCTCGGTCAGCGGCGCCTGCGCGCCGAGCTCGGGGGCGAGGGCGCAGCGCGCGAGCGTGCCGGGCGGCGTCCGAGGTCGGCCGCGCCGTCACCGGCGGCCGTGCTCAAGCTACGTTGAGGTCCCAGCCATAAGGCGAGGGGGTCACCTTCCCTGGCGGGCGGCCTTGCCACCGGCGCCGAAGAACAAGATGGTCGCGACCACACCCAGCACGGCGACGAGCACGTCGGCGACCAGCGTGAGAGTGGGCAGGGTGATGAACACGTCCACCGCCTTGAACAGGACGGAGATGATGACGATGATGGTGGCGAAGATCCGGACGGCGCCGCCGCCGCGCAACGCCAGCCAGGCGAGCAGTACGAGCACGAGCGACCAGAAGATCGTGCTGTAGGCGAGCCCGGAGTAGATCATCTGGAGTCCCTCGAACCGGTCGCTGTGGATGTCGACCTCGTCGGGGCTGATGGGGGCAGAGCCCATGTCCGAGTTCGCGGCGATCTGCTCTTTGATCGTCTCTGTGCCGGAGACGATGATTCCGATGGCGCTGATCACGTTGAGCGTCGCGGCGGCGATGGCTGCGTACACAGCTCGGGTTAAGTTCGCCGGCCTCTGGGGAGCCTCGGCGGCGCGCCGGTCTTCGAAGTGGGCGGGTGCTTGCCGTTCGTACATGGACATGCGGATCTCTTTTCGGGAACGTTGTGCTTCTCGCACGATGCGGTGACTACCGACCTTTGTCAGGCACTCCGCGATCGTTAATGCACGCGCATTTCGCGCGGCCTTGAGAGGTATACCAGATTCGCCCGACCACCGAGGGAATCGGCCAATTCCGGAACCGCTCACGATGGCGATCCCTTCCGTTCCATCGGCGGAGGAAAGCGGCTTCCCAGGCAGCAATCCCGTCGCTCACCTGCGACGGAAGACGTACGGAAGAAGAACGGAAGAGCGGCACTCTAATGTCATGCGACGTCAGACGGACTCACATCGCCACCCGCGAAAACCACGTGCTGCAAGCAGGAGGAAAAGCTCAAGGCGATTGATGTGCCACCTGGCCATCAGGGCAGCAAAGGATATTCCTCATCCAGTTCCTGGAAAGTGATTTCCTACTCGACGCTTCTTTGGAGCCGTAATTTTCGGCATCTCCGCTGAGCTATGACGCGACGGCGAAGGGGAGAAGCCGGTCAGCGGCAGCGTCCCGTGGGGGGGCGCGCCCCCACGGGACGCTGTCTGAAGCTCTCGACGCGCGAAACGCGCCCGTCGCGAAGGCGATGCTTCGAGGCGCCTTCGAGGTCAGGCCAGGCGGAACCGGAGTTCGGTGTCCCAGTTGTTCATGTCAGGTCATGTCCCAGGCCAGCCCTTGCTCCTCGCCCCACTTCAGCACCGAGGAGATGACGCCGGCCAGCTGGTCCGGGTGGCCGTGGTGGGAGGCCGTGACGTAGCGGCCCGCGGGGAGGACGTCGGCGAAGACGTCGCCCTCACCCTCCACCGGCGTGGCGA